>NZ_WWFY01000341.1:0-6055 GCF_009864975.1 Pseudonocardia sp. SID8383 | reverse complement strand
GGCCGCCGCTCCCGCGCTGCGACGGGTGCTGCCGCGCCCGGACGGCCCGCTGCCGGACGGGCCCGAGCTGACCGTGCTCGTCGCGAACGTGCTGCTGGGGCGGGCCGACACCGGCGCGCTCGCCGCGACGGTGACCCGGGAGCGGCCGGACGTCGTCGTGCTGCCCGAGGCGGGCGTCGCCTACCTCGACCGGCTCCTGCCCCTGCTCGGCGGCTACCGCGGCTGGTCCTCGGTCCCGCCCGGCGTCCCGGACCAGCGCGGCACGGTGGTACTGGTCGCGCCGCGGGCCGGGGAGGTCGACGTCCGGCCCGGGCAGGGGATGCGGCTGCCGTACCTGGAGGTCACCGGTGGGCTGCTCGGTGCCCGGACGCTGTACGCGGTGCACACCTCCGCCCCGACGAACCCGCGGTGGACCGAGCTGTGGACCGGTGAGCTCGCGCTGATCGGGGAGTGGACCCGCACCCGACCGGCGCCGGTCGTGGCCGGGGACCTCAACGCCGTCGTCGACCACCGGCGGCTGCGCGACGCGTCCGGCGACTGCGTCGACGCCACCGACGGCACCGGGCGGGGGCTCGTGGGGACCTTCCCGTCGTCGCTGCCGCGCTGGGCCGGGATCCGCATCGACCACGTGCTCGTGCCCCGCGGGTCGGTGACCCGCCGCCACGTCGTCCTCGAGACCCCGGGCAGCGACCACCGCGCGGTGCTGGTGACGGTGCGGCTGCCCGGGACTCAGGGGCCGGCGCGGTAGCGCTGCGCGGAGCGGCTCTCCTGGGCGATCCGGCGCAGGGCCGCGAGCAGGGCGTCGCCGAGGACGGTGCCGACCAATGCGGTCTCCGCGGCTTCCTCGCGGTCGGTGGTCCGTCCGATCGCGGCCAGGTCGCCCTCCGCGGCGCGGTCGGCGGCCTCGGCCCACGCCCGCAGGGTCTCCTCGCCGGGGCCCCAGCCCAGCTCGTGCATCCGGGCCAGCACCGACCGGGCCCCGGCCAGCGCGGGCGCGTCCTTCTCGACCTGCCAGCCCACGTGGGCCATGGCTCCGGCCAGGTCGGCCTCCGCCTCGTCGAGCGAGCCGGACGCGCCGACGTCGCCGGTGATCGCGTAGACCGTCCGGCCGAGCATGTCGTGCAGGCCGACCGCGGGGTCGTCGACGGCCGACAGCACCTCGCGGACGGTCGCGATCGGCAGCCCGCCGACCTCGACGAGCGCCCGGATCAGGCGCAGCCGTCGGATGTGCGCGTCGTCGTAGCGGGCCTGGTTCGGTGACGTCGTCTCGCCGCGGGGCAGCAGGCCCTCGCGCAGGTAGTACTTGATCGTCGCGACGGGGACACCGGACGACCGGGACAGATCCGAGACTCGCACATCGGAGACTCTAGCTATCCGTTTCGGTCCAGGGTTCCGACAGTCCGTCGACGATGCCGAACGTCACCGCCTCCGCCGCCGACAGCCAGCGGTCCCGGGCGTCGTCGGGCAGTGGGGCGCCGCAGTACGCCGCGGTCAGCGACTCGATCTCGCGGCGGCGTCCGGCGAGGTGGTCGGCCCGGACCCGCACGTCGCCGGGGTGCGAGCCGCGGACCGGCCCGTCCGCGGTGGGCAGGAACGCGGCGTGCGCGCGAGCGAGCCGCTTGCCCGGCGTCCCCGACGCGACGAGGAACGGCACCGGGCCCGCGAGTGATCCCACGGCGACGGTCGTGACGTCGACGCCGAGCGTGCGGATCGTGTCGTGCACCGCCATCGCGGCGACCGGGGAGCCGCCGGGCGCCAGGACGTGCAGGGTGATGTCGCGGCGCGCGTCCTCCGCGGCCAGCAGCAGCAGGCGCGCGCAGGTCTCGGCGGCGACGTCGTCGTCGAGCTCGCGGGCGAGCAGCACGATCCGCTCGCCGAGCAGGCGGTCGGCGGGGTCGGACGGGGTGGACAGGACGGGCATCGGATCTCCGCTCCTCGGGTGCCGCCCGACACTAGGGCCGGGGTGGGCCACCTGACCTGCGGTTACGCCGACGGCGGACGGGGTTCGCCCTCGGCGGAGGTCGGGTCGGTGCCCGCGGTCGCGACCCGGCGCAGCAGCGTCCGGAGCGCGCCCTGCTCGTCCGGGGAGAGCGGCGCCAGGATGTGGGCCTCGGCGGCGCGCAGCCGGGTCTCGGTCTCGCAGAGCAGCGCCCGGCCGGCCGTGGTGAGCACGATCCGGCGGGCCCGCCGGTCGTTCGGGTCGGGCCGCCGCTCGATCAGTCCCGCCTCCTGGACCTTGTCCAGCAGGTAGGTCATCACGGTGCGGTCCACGCCGAGCTTGCGGGCGAGCGCGAGCTGGGTGGGCGGATCGTCCCCGGCCGCGGCGGCGAGCACCTGGAAACCGCGCTGACCGCCGGGCAGCGTGCCGACGACGCACTGCACCGCCGTGGCGTGGTCGCGCGCCACCCGGGTCAACGCCCACGCCAGGTCGCACTCGACGCTCTGCGGGGCGGACGGACCGGACATCGTCACAGGATACGTGCTTGCCAAGGTCTTCTCTCGTGCAGATACTCTGTTCAGCAGAACATCTTCACTCCAGATCGACCGGGAGGTCACCGTGTCCCTGTTCCGACTCGACGCGAGCATCCGCACCGAGGGCTCCGTCAGCCGCGAGATCGCCGACGAGGTCGAGCGCGCCTACCTCGACGCGCGACCGGGCGCCGAGGTCGTCCGCCGTGACCTGGGCACCGCCCCGCTGCCCGCCGACCTGTGGACCACCGCGGTCGCGGCCGGATACGTGGCCGAGGCCGACCGCACCCCGGAGCAGCGCGGGGCCCTCGCGCGCATCGCGGAGTTGGCTGACGAGGTGCTGGCCGCGGACGCCGTCGTCGTCGGATCGCCGCTCTACAACTTCGGCATCGCCGCGCACCTGAAGACCTGGGTCGACGCACTGATCACCGACCCCCGGTTCGCGCCGGGGAGCACGCCCCTCGCCGGCCGTCCGGTCGTGCTCGTGGTCTCCCGGGGAGGCGGCTACGGGCCGGGCACCCCGCGCGAGGGGTGGGACCACGGCTCCGGCTGGATCACCCGCATCCTGCGTGACGTGTGGGGTGCCGACGTGACCGTCGTGGAGACGGAGCTGACCCTGGCCGACGTGGTGCCCGCGATGAGCGAGCTGCGCCCGCTGGCCGCGGAGAAGCGCGAGCGCGCCCGCGTCGACGCCCGGACGGCGGGGGAGCGGGTCGCCGCGGTGACGCCGGCGGCGTGAGGCCCGGTCAGGGGGCGGCGCGCAGCGCGGCGAGCCGCTCCCGGGCGTAACCGGGCTCGACGGTCCAGCAGACGGCGACCTCCCACGCGTCGACGGCGCGGCGGGCCTCGCGGGCAGCCCCGGGCCCACCGTCGAGGTCGAGCGCCGTCCGGTCCACCCGGCACTCGTCCCAGTCGAGCAGGCCCGGACGTCCGTCCAGGACCCGGATGTTGCCCGGGCCGGGGTCGCCGTGGACGACGGCGACCGGACCGTCCACCACGGCCCACGCGGCCCGGCACTCCGCGACGACATCGGACGGCATTGCGGTCAGGTCCACGTCCCCACCCCGGTCGGCGCCCGCGAGCAGCTCGGTCGTGCCCACGAACCCCGGCCGCTGGCTCCGCCCCGAGGTGAGGGCGTGCAGCCGGCGCAGCTCGGCGGCGATGGCCGCCTCGTCGCCCGGCCCGGGTGGGTCGCCGTCGAGCCAGGTCCGGACGACGACCGCCCCGCACCGCCGCCGTCCGTCACCGGTCGGGACGACGTCGGGTACGCGGAAACCGTGGGCCCGCAGCTCGCCGGTCAGGTCGAGCTCCCAGTCCAGCGCCGCGGGCGTCCGCCCACTCCGGTGGACCACCAGCCGTCGGCTCCCGTCCGTCGCCGCCCAGACCGCGCCGCGGTGCCCGCCGCCGAGCCGGGCCGTGATGCGCAGCCCCGGCCAGGCGGCGAGCCCGGGCGGCCTCAGCCGGCCTTCGGTTCCCACAGCTCCGGCCGGTCGGCCAGCTTCAGCGGCAGCCCGAAGTAGCCGAACAGCTCGGTGTTGAGGAAGATGCTCAGCCCGGTGACGACCCCGTCCTCGATCCGCAGGGCCGTGATGCCCCAGGCCTCGAACTCGCCGTTCGGCCCGGACGGCTTCCACTGGGCGAAGCCGACCGTCCCGTTGATCTCCACCGGAGCCACCCGCGACCCGCGGCAGCCCTGCCCGGGGCCGGTCGCCATCCAGGCGATGACGTCGTCCCGGCCGCGGAACCAGAGCTCCAGCGGAGGCATGTTCTGCTCGACGTCCTCGTGGAGCAGCGCCGTCAGCGCCTCCATGTCGAAGGCCTCGAACGCCGCCATGTAGCGCATCAGCAGCGCGGTCTGCGCCGGGTCCATCGCCGGGGAGGTCTGCGGCGCCGCCTCGGAGATGCCCTGTTCGCCCAGGGTGGCGCGGGCGCGCTGCAGGGCGCTGTTGACCGACGCGACGGACGTGTCCAGCAGCTCGGCGACCTCGGCGGCCTTCCAGCACAGGACCTCGCGCAGGATCAGCACGGCGCGCTGGCGGGCCGGCAGGTGCTGCAGCGCCGCGATGAACGCGAGCCGGATCGTCTCCTTCGCGACGGCCTTGTCCGCCGGGTCCCCGGCCGGCGTCGACACCCGGGCGTCGGGCATCGGTTCGAGCCACTCGGCGTCGGGCAGCGGCTCGCGCAGCGACTCGGCGACCGGTGCGCCGGGGCCTCCGATGTCCATCGGCACGGCGCGGCGCTTGCGCCCGTTCAACGCGTCGATGCAGACGTTGGTGGCGATGCGGTACAGCCAGGACCGCAGCGAGGAGCGGCCGTCGAACTTCGCGACGCCCCTCCAGGCCCGGACCATCGTGTCCTGCACCGCGTCCTCGGCCTCGAACGCCGAGCCGAGCATCCGGTAGCAGTAGCCGGTCAGCTCGCGCCGGTGGTCCTCGAGGCGTTCCTCGGGTGGCCGCTCGTCCACGGTGGTGTCGGCGGCCCGTGCGGGTGCGCTCATGGTTCCCCCTCGACGTACCCGTCCGGGTGGGTCCCGGTCCGTCTGGCCGCGAGTGTGCCGCGCCACACCGACAAAGTGGAGAGCCCACGCGACGAACGGCCGCCGAACCGGGGCGACGTGCGCCGACGGGTCGACCGCGACGTGGGATGATCGGGGCCGACGGCGTTCCGCTCGACCCTCCCGGTCCGCCGGTCGCAGGCACGACGGAGGAGTCGGGGAGCACGGCGGGGCGACGATGTCAGCGGTGACCGAGAACGACGGGACCGGAAGTGCCGGCGGGGGCGGGGCGCGCCGCGCCGGTCGTCGACCGGTCACCTCCCGCTCGGAGATCGAGCACATCGCGCTGGAGATGTTCAGCGACCAGGGGTTCGAGCACACGACCGTCGACGACGTCGCGCACGCCGCGGGGATCGGGCGTCGCACGTTCTTCCGGTACTTCGCCTCCAAGAACGACATCGCCTGGGGCGCCTTCGACGAGCAGCTGGTGCGGATGCGCGCGGTGCTCGCGGCCCAGCCGTCGGACCTGCCGACGCTGGAGGGGGTCCGGCGGGCGGTGCTGGAGTTCAACCACGTCGAGCCGGACGAGCAGCCCTGGCACAGGCGCCGGCTGCGGCTGATCCTTCGGACCCCGGCGCTGCAGGCGCACTCGACGCTGCGCTACGCCTCGTGGCGGGAGGTCGTGGCCGACTACGTGGCCGAGCGTCGTGGCGAGGACTCCTCGGAGCTCGTCCCGCAGAGCGTCGGGCACGCATGCCTGGGCGTGTGCATCGCGGCCTACGAGCGTTGGCTGGCCGACGACGGCTCCGAGCTCGCCGACCTGCTCGACGAGGTGCTGCGGGCGCTGCAGCGGGGCTGGGCGACCGAGCTCCCCTGAGACGCGCCGCGACGGCGCCCCGGTGCGGGACGCCGTCGCGTGGCGGTGCCTGCGTCGCAGGTCAGCGGGTGGTGCCGAAGAGTCGCTCCCACAGGCTGGGGCGGGTCGGGGCGGTGCGCTCCGGCGCGTCCTGGGTCCGGGCGTCGGCCGGGGCCTGCGGAGCGGCGGTGCCGTCCGGGGTGGTGGCGACGGCCGGGGCGCCCGGTGCTGCCGGG
>NZ_WWFY01000340.1:0-9009 GCF_009864975.1 Pseudonocardia sp. SID8383 | reverse complement strand
CCGCGGCGCTGCCCGTCCCCTGGTGGGTGCGGGTGCCGCGGGCCCGCTCCGGCGTCGTGGGGTCGGTCCCGGTGTCCGGGCCCGCCGCCCGCGACGCCGACGGCGACGGCGTGGCGGAGACGCTCGTCGTCGACACGGGACGGGGTCCGGAGTTCTGGACCGACCTCGACGGCGACGGTCTCGCCGACGCGGTGACCGGCCTGCCCGGAGGCCCCGGTTGAGCCCTGGGTCAGTCCTCCGGCTGGTCGGCGGGGGTGCGGCCCTCGCTGTCGGTGTTCGCGCCGCGCCGGAACCGGCCGACGCCGCGGCGCTGCTCGGCGATGGAGCGGTCGATGTCCGCGGACACCTTCTGCTGGCGGCGCCGCTCGCGGATGCGCAGCAGCACGAGCATCGAGACGCCATAGGCGATCCCGACGATCAGCAGCACGGCTCCGATCTTGAACACGATCTGCTGCACGCCGGTGATGCTCTCGATGTCGATCACCGAGATCATGCCGAGGACGCCGAGGGTCAGCAGGTGGAACAGCACCACCAGCAGCCGGTTGATGGAGTGCGACGTCTCCGTGTTCTGGAAGACGTCCTCCAGGAACGGCTGTCCGGTGCGCAGCAGGATCTGGCCCACGACGACCGTGATCGCCACTCCGACCACGACCAGTGCGAGATAGCCGCCGGTTCCCTCCACAGTGGGCCCCTCCCCGTGCGTGTGCAGGGTTGGAGACTACCCCGCGCGACCGGTTCGACGCGCTCTGCGCGCGATGTGTTCATCCGTTTCAGGAACGGGCGGCGAGCAGCTCCCGCAGTGTGTCGAGCAGCTCGTCGGTCGACACCCCGCCGGTGAGCGGTGCGCCGGTCAGGGTGCGCAGGTAGAGGCCGTCCCCGACGAGCTGCACCAGCCAGGCCACGACCGGGTCGTGGATCTCCTCGCCGAGCGCGGCGAGCCCGTCGGCGTCGACGTCGGCCAGCGCGCTCCGTGCGGCCTCCCCGGAGGTGGTGCCGTCGGCGATGCGCAGGGTGGCGAGGTAGGTGCGGGTCAGCCCGACCGGCGAGGTGTTGCCCGGCATCGAGGTGCGCAGATAGTAGGCCACGGTGCCCGCCGTGTCCGAGCGCATGAGCTCGGCGTCCCGGGCGCTGCGTTCGCGCAGCCGCTCCAGCAGGCCGCCGACCAGCGACTCCTTGGAGTTGAAGTGGTAGAGCAGCCCGCCCTTGGACACCTCGGCCGCCGCCGCCACCGCGTCGAGGGTGGCGCCACCGGGCCCCTGCTCGATCAGCAGCGTCTCGTACGCGTCGAGGACCCGGTCGCGGGCCGAGCCCGGTCCCCGTGTCCCCGCGTTCCGTCGTTCCGTCGTTCGGAGTGGGACGCCATGGGCGAAGCCTAGTGCCCGTGCCCCGCCTCACAGCCCCGGCCGGGAATGGACTGTACCGTCTGGACGGTATAAAGATGTACCGTCCGGACGGTAAAGCTGCGTCCGGATCCGGGCACCACGGGACGACGAGCACGAGGGAGAACGGCGATGGCACGGCCGGAGGTCGGCGCAGGGGGCGCGGCGATGGACACGGGCGGGCCGGACGTGGCGCCGCGGCCCGGGCCGCGCGCCTGGCTCGCGCTCGCGGTGCTCGCCATCCCCACGCTGCTGGTATCGATCGACAACACGGTGCTCGGCGTGGCGCTGCCGGAGCTCTCGGCCGCGCTCCGCCCGGACGCGGCGACGCTGCTGTGGGTCGTCGACGTCTACCCGCTGGTGCTCGCCGGGCTGCTGGTCACCATGGGCACCCTCGGCGACCGGATCGGCCGCCGCAGGTTGCTGATGATCGGTGTCGCCGGTTTCGGTGCGGTCTCGCTGCTCGCCGCGTTCGCCACCTCGGCCGCCCAGCTCGTCGCGGCGCGCGCCCTGCTCGGCGTGTTCGGCGCGATGCTGATGCCCTCCACGCTGGCGCTGCTGCGGTCGGTGTTCCTCGACCGGACCCACCGCAGACTCGCGCTGGCGATCTGGGCGACCGGGTTCGCCGCGGGCGCGGCGCTCGGCCCGATCGTCGGCGGGCTGCTGCTCGAGCACTTCTGGTGGGGCTCGATCTTCGTGATGAGCGTGCCGCCGATGGCGCTGCTGCTCGTCGTCGCGCCGCTGGTGGTGCCCGAGTCGCGGGAGACCGAGCCGGGCCGGCTCGACCTGGTCGGCGTGGTGCTGTCGCTGCTGACGATGGGACCGCTGGTCCTGGCCCTCAAGCTGGCCGGGTCCGCGGGCGGGGTGACCCCCGCCGTCGTCGCGTCGGTGCTGGTGGGTGTCGGCTCCGGGGCCGCGTTCGTCACCCACTACCGGCGACGCGTGCGGCGCGGCCTGGACCCGCTGATCGACCTGGAGCTGTTCGCCCGCCCCGTGCTCCGGCACAGCGCGCTGGCCAACGCCACCACCATGTTCGGGCTCACCGGGCTGCTGTTCTTCTCCGCCCAGTACCTCCAGCTGGTCGTCGGGTACTCGCCGCTGCAGGCGGGCCTGCTCCTGCTGCCGGGCTTCGTGGTGACGGTCGTGGCCGGGCTCGCCGCCGCGCGGCTGGCCCGCCGGTTCGCGCTGCACCAGCTCGTCGCGACCGGGCTCGCGCTCGTCCTGACCGGCTACGTGGTCTGCCTGTTCCTGCAGGTGGACTCGGCCGTCGTGCTGCTGATGACGGCCGCGGTGCTGATCGGCGCGGGGATCGGGCTGTCCGAGACCGTCACCAACGACGCGATCCTCGCCGCCGCCCCGCCGGAGAAGGCCGGCGCCGCGGCCGCGGTCTCCGAGACCGCCTACGAGGTCGGTGCGGTGCTCGGCACCGCGCTGGTCGGCGGGGTGCTGTCCGCGGTGTACCGGGCGGGTGTCGTGCTCCCCTACGGGACGCCGTCCTCGGCCGGAGAGACCCTCGGCGGGGCTGCGGACGTCGCGACGACGATGCCCGCCGACACCGCGGCGGCCCTGCTGGCCTCCGCGCGGGAGGCGTTCGTGCACGGGGTGGACGTCGCGTCCGGGGTGGCGGCGGTCGCCGTCGCGGTGGTGCTGGTGACGGCCGGGCTCGGCCTGCGCCGCGCGCACCGGGACGTCCTGGCGGCCGGTGCCTCCGCGGTGGACTCCGACGCCGGACACGCGGTCGCCCGCCGCTGACCGCTTGTCGCGGGGTGTGAGCGCCGGGTGACCACCCGTGACGGTCACGGGTGACCGTCCGGCCGCCCGGACGGGTGGTTCCGGCGACGCGCGGCCCCGTCGGACGCTCGTTCGGCGGATCCGGTGTGCCCCGGCTGGTTCACTACGGCTCGTCCGCGGCGACCGGTGCCGGTCGCCGGTGCCGACTCCACACGGGAGACAGCCGTGCCGTACGAGGTGGTCAGCGCCTACACCCTGGTGCTCGGGGAGCACCCCGGTGATTCCGTGGACGGCGCCGGGAATCCCGGCGCCGAGGACCACGACGTCGTCCCGGGCCGCCCGGAGGTCTCGGTCCACACCACCGCCGAGGACGCCTGGCGCGCGCTCGACGCCGGCGTCCGTGAGCGCTGCGGGATGCGGCCCCGGCCGCGCCGGCGGATCGACCCGGACGCCGTCGTCCGGCTCGCCGACGCCTGGCGGGCCGGCGACCCCGGCACGCGCTACTGGCAGGTGACCGCGCACCGTCTCCCGATCATGGTTCCGGAGCTCGCGCGCGCCGTCGCCGCGGTGCGCTGACCGCTTCCGTTCCTGAAAACCCTAAGTGGGTTCCGAGAATGCGTTGAAACGGTCGCTTCCGGCCTGCGGGTGAATTTCCACGGCGCTTCTCCCGGAATGTGCCCGCCGATGTCACAGATCGTCCCCGAATCGGTCACCGGGAACAGGTTGCGTTCGTGTGACATGCCTGTCACCTGGGCGGACATCGCCGTCGTCCGTCGGCTACTGGATCGATTTACATGATCGGTGCTGTGCCTGACCTCTCAACTCCACCCATGGGTGGCGCACTATTTCGCAGGTAGCCTCGGAATCCACCTTTTCCCGTCTGGGCCCGTCACCGACTCCGGTCGCGGGCCCGTCGTAGTTCCCCCGGTGACGGGCCGGGGCCGGCGAGGAGAACAGGACGACATGACTGCAGCGACCGTTCCGGGCACCGACAAGGCACCGACCACCAACCAGGGCGTCGCGGCCTGGGTCCAGGAGATCGCCGAGCTGACCGCCCCGGACCGCGTCGTGTGGTGCGACGGTTCGGACGAGGAGTGGACCCGGCTCACCGACCAGCTGGTCGAGCAGGGCACCATCGTGCGGCTCGACCCGGAGAAGAAGCCGAACTCCTTCTACGCCGCGTCCGACGCCGGCGACGTCGCCCGCGTCGAGGAGCGGACCTTCATCTGTACCGAGACCGAGCGCGGTGCCGGGCCGACCAACAACTGGGTCGCGCCCGCCGAGATGAAGCGGACGATGACCGAGCTGTACCGCGGCAGCATGAAGGGCCGGACCCTCTACGTGGTCCCGTTCTGCATGGGCCCGACCGACGCCGAGGACCCGAAGCTGGGCGTCGAGATCACCGACTCCGAGTACGTCGTGATCTCCATGAAGATCATGACCCGGATGGGCGCGCACATCCTGCCGCTGCTCGACGAGGCCGGTGACCGCTGGGTCAAGGCCCTGCACTCGATCGGTGCCCCCCTGGCCGAGGGTCAGGCGGACGTCCCGTGGCCGCACAACGAGGACAAGTACATCAGCCACTTCCCGGAGACCCGGGAGATCTGGAGCTACGGCTCCGGCTACGGCGGCAACGCCCTGCTGGGCAAGAAGTGCTACGCGCTGCGCATCGCCTCGGCCATGGCGCACGACGAGGGCTGGCTCGCCGAGCACATGCTGATCCTCAAGCTGATCAGCCCGGAGGAGAAGGCCTACTACGTCGCCGCCGCCTTCCCGAGCGCCTGCGGCAAGACCAACCTCGCGATGCTGCAGCCGACCGTGCCCGGCTGGCGCGCCGAGACCGTCGGCGACGACATCGCCTGGATGAAGTTCGGCGAGGACGGCCGGCTCTACGCCACCAACCCCGAGTTCGGGTTCTTCGGCGTCGCGCCGGGCACCAACTGGAAGACCAACCCGAACGCCATGCGCACCATCGAGGCCGGGAACGCGCTGTTCACCAACGTCGCGCTGACCGACGACGGCGACGTGTGGTGGGAGGACCTCGAGGGCGACCCCCAGCACCTGACGGACTGGAAGGGCAACGACTGGACGCCCGACTCGGGCGTCAAGGCCGCACACCCCAACTCCCGCTACACCGTGCCGATCGACCAGTGCCCGGTCGTCGCCCCGGAGTGGAACGACCCCAACGGCGTGCCGATCTCGGCGATCCTGTTCGGCGGCCGTCGCAAGACCACCGTCCCGCTGGTCACCGAGGCCCGCAGCTGGCAGCACGGCACCTTCATGGGCGCGACCATGTCCTCGGAGAAGACCGCGGCCGCGGCCGGCACCGTCGGTGAGGTCCGCCGCGACCCGATGGCGATGCTGCCGTTCCTCGGTTACAACGTCGGCGACTACTTCGCCCACTGGGTCGCCACCGGCAAGGGCGCGGACGCGGACAAGCTGCCGAAGATCTTCTACGTCAACTGGTTCCGCCGCGGCGAGGACGGCCGCTTCCTGTGGCCCGGTTTCGGTGAGAACAGCCGCGTCCTGAAGTGGTGCATCGAGCGCCTGGAGGGCAAGGCCGCCGCCGTCGACACCCCCATCGGGTTCGTGCCGACCGCCGACCAGCTCGACCTCGACGGCGTCGACGCCGAGCGCTCCGACGTCGAGGCCTCGCTGGCCGTCGACGTCGAGGAGTGGAAGGCCGAGATCCCGCTGATCGAGGAGTGGTTCGCCACGATCGGCGAGGACAACCTCCCGACCTCGATCCGCGACGAGTTCGAGGCCCTGAAGCAGCGCCTCGGCGCCTGACCCACCGCGGCCCCGGCCGCGCGGGACCCACGGAGCCCCCGTACACCGCCCGGTGTGCGGGGGCTCCGTGCTGCGTGCCGACCACACCGGAGTCGCCCCGTCCGCCGCCCCCGCGGACGGGACCCCGGGTCGAGACTCGGTAACGGCGGTCCCACGACCGGTGACAGCGAACGTTGCTCGACGTAACGTGCCCGACCGGGTCGACTCCACGACGGCGTCGGTCACGCACGGTGCACGAGCAGGGGGCGGCATGGTCACGACGGAGCGGCCGGGAGAGCCAGGGGCCGGGGGGACGGGCACGGCCCGTCGTCGCGACCCGAAGCAGATCGCGATCTGGGTCGCGGTGGCGGTGGTGGGGGCGATCGCCTGGTCGATCGTCGCGTTCACCCGCGGCGAGGAGATCTCCGCGGCCTGGCTGGTGTTCGCCGCGGTCGCCTCCTACGCGATCGCCTACCGCTTCTACTCCCGCTTCATCGCCCACCGCGCGCTGCGCGTGGACGACACCCGTGCCACCCCGGCCGAGCGCCTCGACGACGGGCAGGACTTCCAGCCCACCGACCGCCGGGTGCTGTTCGGCCACCACTTCGCGGCCATCGCCGGTGCGGGCCCGCTGGTCGGTCCGGTGCTCGCGGCGCAGATGGGCTACCTGCCCGGCACGATCTGGATCATCGTCGGCGTCGTGTTCGCGGGCGCGGTCCAGGACATGGTCACGCTGTTCTTCTCCACCCGTCGCAGCGGGCGCAGCCTCGGCCAGATGGCGCGCGAGGAGATCGGGCCGGTCGGCGGTACGGCGGCCATCGTCGCCGTCCTCGCGATCATGGTGATCCTGCTGGCGGTGCTGGCGCTGGTCGTCGTGCAGGCCCTGGCCGACTCGCCGTGGGGCACGTTCTCGCTCGCGATGACGATCCCGATCGCCCTGTTCATGGGCTTCTACCTGCGCTACCTGCGACCGGGGAAGATCATCGAGGTCTCGGTGGTCGGCGTCGCGCTGATGCTGCTGGCCATCGTCGGCGGCGGCTGGGTGCAGAACTCGTCCTGGGGCGAGGTCTTCCACCTGACCGCGAACCAGCTGACCCTCGCGCTGGTGGTCTACGGCTTCGCCGCCTCGGTGCTGCCGGTCTGGATGCTGCTCGCGCCGCGCGACTACCTGTCGTCGTTCATGAAGGTCGGCGTGGTCGTGCTGCTCGCGGCCTCGATCCTGCTGGCCTGGCCGTCGCTGCAGATGGACGCGCTGACCCGGTTCGCCTCCGACGGGCAGGGCCCGGTCGCGGCGGGCTCGCTGTTCCCGTTCGTCTTCATCACCATCGCCTGCGGTGCGCTGTCCGGGTTCCACGCCCTGGTCGCCTCGGGCACGACGCCGAAGCTGATCCAGAAGGAGTCCCAGATCCGGGTCATCGGCTACGGCGCGATGCTCACCGAGTCCTTCGTCGCGATCATGGCGCTGGCCGCGGCCTGCATCCTCGACCCCGGCCTCTACTTCGCGATGAACATGCCCGCGACGGTGCTCGGGCCGACGGTCGAGTCCGCCTCCGCCGCGGTGCAGCAGATCGGGTTCACGATCTCCCCCGCCGACCTGACCGCGGCCGCGCAGGCCGTGGAGGAGCAGACCCTGGTCGGGCGCTCCGGCGGGGCGCCGACGCTGGCCGTCGGACTGTCGACGGTGTTCTCCCAGGTCTTCGGCGGCGACGCGATGCGGGCCTTCTGGTACCACTTCGCGATCATGTTCGAGGCGCTGTTCATCCTCACCACGGTGGACGCCGGCACCCGCGTCGGGCGCTTCATCCTGCAGGACACGGTCGGCAACGTCTGGCCGCGCTTCCGCGACACGGGCTGGCGCCCGGGTGCCTGGATCTGCAGCGCGGTCATCGTCGGGGCCTGGGGCTACCTGCTCTACGCCGGCGTCAACGACCCGCTGGGCGGGATCTACCAGCTCTTCCCGCTCTTCGGCATCGCGAACCAGCTGCTCGCGGCGGTCGCGCTGGCCGTCTGCACGACGCTGCTGATCCGCACCGGCCGGGCCCGCTACGCACCGATCACGCTCGTGCCGCTGGTGTTCGACGCCGTCGTCACGCTGACCGCGAGCTACCAGAAGATCTTCTCCGACAACCCCAAGCTCGGCTTCTGGGCCCAGCGCGACCAGTACCAGGCCGCGCTCGACGCCGGGAAGACCAGCCTGGGCACCGCCACGACCGTCGAGGCGATGCAGAAGGTCGTCGTGAACACGACCGTCGACACCGTGCTCACCGCGCTGTTCGCGGTGCTCATCGTCATCGTGCTGGCCGACTCGGTCCGGGTGTGGGTCGCCGCGCTGCGCGGACGCCCGCTGCCCGGCGGCTCCGAGGACCCGTACGTCGAGTCCCGGATCCAGGCGCCGGCCGGACTCGTCGCCACCCGCGAGGAGCGCGAGCTCGCGCGGGCCGGGGGCTCCGGATGAGCCGGGTCCGGGCGTTCTGGACGTTCCTGCGCGAGCTCGCCGGGGAGCGCGACTACGAGCGGTACCTCGCCCATCGGGCGGCCCACCATCCGGGTGCCCCGGTGCTGGGCGAGCGCGAGTTCTGGCGGGAGCGGACCGACCGTCAGGACCGCGTCCCGTCCGCCCGCTGCTGTTGACTCGGGCATTTCACTCCGATGGAGCAGTGCCCGGACGAACTCGCTAACCCACTGTGGATGGCAAAGGGTGCTGAGGGGGGCGTCGCTGCACGGTGTCGACGAGATCGGCCCAGCGTGGCGCCCCAGCAGGTAGCCTGTCGCGGGGAGCCGGGGCCGTCCGAGTGGACGAACCCGCACCCGCCGTGTGCCCCGAAAGGGACCCGGCTCCGTCGCTCCTCGTGACGGTGGCCGACCGGTCCCGGCCGGAAAGTCGCGGCGGAGGCGGAACACCGGGCCGTCCACGGCGATACACACCGTGAACGTCGTCCCCGGGGCGACGACACAGGTACGGCGGAGGTGTGAGGCGAGATGCTGGACGTCCGGGTGTCCGAGGACACGGACATCGACGCGCTCGTCGCGTTCGTCGAACGGCTGGCGTCGGCCGGCCGCGGCGGAGCGGCACCGCGGACGGCGGCGGCGCGGATCACGGGCGACGTGCGCGCCGGCCGGGTGCCCGCCG
>NZ_WWFY01000033.1:0-9717 GCF_009864975.1 Pseudonocardia sp. SID8383 | reverse complement strand
ACCGGCAGCGCGACCGCGGCCCGCCAGCCGCCCACCGTCGTCAGCGCCCCGCCGATCAGCGGGCCGAGCGCGGACAGCGCGGCCGAGATCCCGGCCAGCCGCCCGAGCACGCCGCCGCGTCGTTCCGGCGGGGTCCTGGCGGACAGCAGCGCCGAGGCGAGCACCGGGACCGAGGCCGCGCCCAGCCCCTGCACGATCCGGGCCGCCATCAGCAGGCCGAAGCTCGGCGCGGCCGCCGCGGCGAGCGCTCCCAGCCCGAGCAGGCCCACCCCGACACACAGCGGCACCCGGATGCCGACGGCGTCGGCGAGCCGTCCGTGCACCGGCGTCGCGACGGCCAGCGCGACCGCGTACCCGCTCACCATCCAGGTCGCGACCGCGGTGTCGACGCCGAGCCCGTCGGCGAGCAACGGCAACGCGACCGTCACCCCCGACGTCGAGGTGCCGGCGAGGCCGAAGAGGAGTCCGAGCACGATCGACAGGAGCACGCGATGATCCTCACCCGCCCGGGCGACCGGTGCACCGTGATTCGCTGTGAACCGTGCCGAACCGACCTGTCATCCGCCCGGCGACCGCCGAGGACGCCGACGCCTGCGCCGCCGTCTACGCCCCCTACGTCCGGGACACCGCGATCAGCTTCGAGGCCGAGCCGCCGGGCCCGGTGGAGATGGCCGAGCGGATCGCCGCCGCCCGCGAACGCCACGCCTGGCTGGTCGCCGTCGGCCCCGGCGGTGAGGTGCTCGGCTACGCCTACGGCGGGCCGTGGAAGTCCCGCGAGGCCTACGCGTGGACCTGCGAGGTCTCGGTCTACCTGGCCCCGTCGGCGCAGGGGCGGGGGCTGGGCCGGGCGCTGGACGAGGCGCTGTTCGCCGAACTCGTCGCGCGCGGCATGGTCGTCGCCGTGGCCGGGATGACCGTGCCGAACGAGGCGAGCGCCGCGCTGCACCGTGCCCTGGGGTTCAGCGAGGTCGGGACGTTCCGCGGTGTCGGCTGGAAGCACGGGGCGTGGCGCGACGTGACCTGGTTCCGGCGGGCGCTGGTCGGGGCGCCGCCGGACGGCCCCCGGGACTGACACCGCCGGGCGCGTGCGAGGATCACCGCCCGTTGCGCCCCGCACCGTTCCGGCCCACCGGCCGGGATCGGCGCCGGCGCGCCCCGCCCGTGACCCGGGCCGGGGGAGCGGTACCGCACGGGGAGCACCATGGACGGCCTGCGCCGTGAACTCGACGGACGCCAGATCGGCATGATCGCCGTGGGCGGCGCGATCGGCACCGGGCTGTTCCTCGGCTCCGGGCTCGCCATCTCCATCGCCGGGCCGGCGGTGATCGTCGCCTACGTCGTCGCCGCCGTCGTCGCGCTGGTCCTGGCCTACGCGTTGGCCGAGATGGTGGTGCGCCACCCCGAGGCCGGGGGATTCGGGCCCATCACCCAGCGCTACCTCGGGCACGGTGCCGGGTTCGTGCAGCGCTGGATGTACTGGGCGGCGCAGGTCGTGAACATCGGCAGCGAGGTCGTCGCGGCCGGGCTCTACCTGACGTTCTGGTATCCCGACCTGCCGCTGTGGATCCCGGTCGTCGGGTTCTCGGTGGTGATGCTCGCGGTCAACGCGGGCGCGGTCCGCTTCTTCGGCGAGACCGAGTACTGGTTCGCGATGATCAAGGTCGTGACGATCGTGGCGTTCATCGTCGTCGGCCTCGTCGCGATCGTGTTCGGTCTGCCCGGGCAGCAGCCCGTGGGCCTCGGCGCGCTCACCGCGCACGGCGGGTTCGCCCCGAACGGCCTCGGCGCGATCTGGCTCGCCCTGACCGTGGTGACGTTCTCGTTCCTCGGCACCGAGGCCGTCGCCGTCACCGCGGCCGAGTCCTCGGACCCGGTCCGCGACATCCCGCGCGCGGCCCGGCGCACCGTGGTGCGCCTCGCGGTCTTCTACGTCGGGGCGATGCTGGTGGTGGTGACCCTGCTGCCGTGGAACACCGTGACGACCGGCGACGACGTCACCGAGTCGCCGTTCGTCCGCCTGTTCGCCCTGGCCGGGGTGCCCGCGGCGGCCGCGGTGATGAACGTCGTGGTGCTGACCGCGGCGCTGTCGGCGATGAACACGAACCTCTACGTGACCGCGCGCATGACCTACTCGCTGGCCCGCGACGGCTACGCGCCCCGTTCGCTCGCCCGGGTCAACCGGCACGGCGCCCCGCAGCGGGCCCTGGCGCTGTCCGCGGTCGGGCTGGCGCTGGCCTGCCTGGTCTCGGTGTTCGCCGAGGCCACGGCGTTCCCGCTGCTCGTCGGGCTGGCCCTGTTCGGGGCGCTGGTGACCTGGCTGCTGATCTTCGCCGCGCACCTGGCGTTCCGCCGGTCCGGCGCGGGGCAGGAGTCCCCGGTACGGCTGTGGGGCGCCCCGTACACGACCGTCGCGGCGATGCTGTTCGTCGCCGCGGTGCTGGCGACGACGCCGTTCACCACCGAGTTCGCGACGGCGGCACAGGCGGGCGTGCCCTTCCTAGCCCTGCTCGTCGTGGTCTACCTGGTGGTGCGGCGCCGCCGCCGGCGGGTCACGCCTTCTTCAGTTCCGAGTGGAGCTTGAGGACGGTCTGGCCGTCCTCCTGCTCGAGCACGTAGGCCGGGTTGTCCTCGGTCCCGTTGCGGGACTGCTTCGACCCGTCGATGGTCTTCTCGATGCGGTCGGTGGAGTGGTCCACGACCTTGCCGGTCGGGGTGCCGTTGCCCCAGTTCCACGCGACCCACGTGCCCTTGGCGAACTTCTGCGTCATGGGACCGGATACCCCCGCACCGGCCGGTCAACCCGGCGCGGGGGAACGCCTCACCAGATCCGGACGCGCCGGTCCGGGTCGGTGTAGAGCCCGTCGTCCTCGGTCACCCCGAACGCCTCGTGGAACGTGTCGAGGTTCGTGACGACCGCGTTGCACCGCAGGTCCGGCGGCGAGTGCGGGTCGGTGGTGAGCCGACGGATCGCCTCGGCGTCGCGGGTCACCGCCCGCCACACCTGCGCCCAGCCGAACAGCACCCGCTGCTCGCCGGTCAGGCCGTCGATCACCGGCGGCTCGGAGCCCTCGTGCGCGATCCCGTAGGCCTTCAGCGAGATCGTCAGACCACCCAGGTCGCCGATGTTCTCGCCGACCGTCAGTGAGCCGTTGACCTTGTGGTCGGGCAGGCCGGCCGGGGACAGGCCGTCGTACTGGTCGATCAGCATCTTCGCGCGGGACTCGAACTCGGTCCGGTCGGCGGCCTCCCACCAGTCGGTGAGGTTGCCGTCGCCGTCGTAGCGGGAACCCTGGTCGTCGAAGCCGTGGCCGATCTCGTGGCCGATGACTGCGCCGATGCCGCCGTAGTTGGCGGCGTCGTCGGCGTCGGGGTCGAAGAACGGCGGCTGCAGGATCGCGGCCGGGAACACGATCTCGTTGAGCCGCGGGTGGTAGTAGGCGTTGACCGTCTGCGGGGTCATCAGCCACTCGTCGTGGTCGACGGGGCCGCCGAGCTTGGCGTACTCGAAGTCGTGGCGCCACTCCGCGGCCCGGCCCGCGTTTCCGAGCAGGTCGGCCGGGTCGATCTGCAGGTCGGAGTAGTCCTTCCACTTCTCCGGGTAGCCGACCTTCGGGGTGAACTTGCCGAGCTTGTCCTGCGCCCGCTCCCGGGTTGCCGGGCTCATCCAGTCCAGGGTGGAGATCGACCGGCGGTAGGCCTCGACGATGTTGTCGACCAGCTCGGTGATGCGCTCCTTGGCGTGCGGCGGGAAGTGCCGCTCGACGTAGATCTTCGCGACGGCCTCGCCGAGCGCGCCCTCCACCAGTGACACCCCGCGCTTCCACCGCTCGCGCAGCTCCGGGGTGCCGGACAGGGTGCGGCCGAAGAAGTCGAAGTCGGCCTCGACCAGGTCGGCGGACAGGAACTCCGCGCACGACCCGGCGACGGTCAGCGCCAGCCACGCCTGCCACTGCTCCAGCGGGCGCCCGGCCCACAGCTCACCGGCCGCGGTGACGAAGCTCGGCTGGCGGACGATGACCTCGTCGTAGGCGTGCGCGGGCACCCCCAGCGCGGACTCCCACTCGGCCCAGTCGAAGCCCGGGGCGGCGGCGCGGAGCTCGTCGCGGGTCATCAGGGTGTAGGTCTTCTCGGCGTCCCGGTTGAGGACCCGGTCCCACGACGCGTCGGCGAGCGCGGTCTCCAGGTCCATGACCTGCTCGGCGACGCGCTCCGGCTCGGCCAGCCCGACCAGCTCGGCGAGACGCTGGAGGTGTTCGACGTACTTCGTGCGGATCTCCGGGTCGCCCTCGTCGCCGTAGTACGACTCGTCGGGCAGTCCCAGCCCGGCCTGGTTGAGGTTCACCAGGTAGCGGGAGGAGTCCTTGAGGTCGGTCGCGATGAACTCGCCGAACAGCGCGGCACGGCCCTCGCGCTGGCGTCGGCCGAGCACGCCGGCCAGCGCCGCCCGGTCGGTCGCGGCGTAGATCTCGTCGAGCAGCGGGCGCAGTGGCGCGGTCCCGAGCTCCTCGGCCCGCTCGACGTCCATGAAGGAGCGGTACAGGTCGCCGACCTTGCGGGCCTCGGTGCCGGGCTCCGCCGAGGACGCGCACTCCTCGACGATCTCGTGGACCTGGTCCTCGGCCCGGTCGCGCAGGACGCGGAACGCGCCGTCCTGCGAGCGGTCATCGGGGATCTCGTGGGTCGCCAGCCACCGGCCGTTCACGTGGGCGAACAGGTCGTCCTGGGGGCGGACGTCCGGGTCGACCCAGTTGAGGTCGAGACCGGACGGTCGCGAGGTCGGGGCGGACTCGGTGGTCGTCATGGGGCCATCCTGCCTGTCGGAACCGACGGTTTCGAGCAGCCGACGCCGACACGCCCGCGCCGCCCGGTCCGCCGCGGAAGTGGGAGTGCTGCGCCGGTGGTACCCCGTGGCCGCCGGACCAACCGCGGCACGCGTGTAGAACCGGCGGTGATGACCGACATGTGGGACGACCTCTTCGAAGCCCCCGACGCCGCCGAGGTCCTCGGGGACCTCCACGAGCTCGCGACGAGCGTCTTCGACCTCTGCTACGACGGCTCCGAGCCGGAGTGGGCGGCCTGGGCCTGGTCGATCCTCACCCGCGCCGGCCTGGCCGCCGCCGGCACCGAGTACGAGCGTGGCGAGCTGGTCCTGCGGCTGCTCGCGCTGAACATGTTCCACCGCGAGTTCTGCGCCCGCGCCCTCGACCTGGGCGTGCCGGGGGAGTGGGACGTCGACCCCGACCGCGTGCTGGGCGACCACCCGCGCCTGCACCCGGTCCTGCTCGGGATCATCGCGGAGCGGCGAAGCCTGGACCTCGCCGACTCCACCGACCCGGGGGACCTGGACTTCGACGTGTCGGTCGCCGCGACCGCGCTCGACGCGCTGGTGCGTTCGGAGTACCGGCGGGTGGTGCCGCTGCTGGTGAAGATGGCCGGCCCGGCGGATCTGGCCGCGTCGGTGTGGGCGTCCACCCGGGAGGGGGCGCGGTTCCCGCTGTCCGACACCGCGGTACGGGAGCTGACCGTCGCCCTCACCCCGGCCGGGCACGCCGCGCTCGAGTGGGTCCGGGGCGGCGCACGCCGGAGTTGACCGGACAGGACTCCGCCGGGTGGACCCCGGCTTGTCGGCCACCGGAGCCGGCGCGCACCATCGCGGTGTGACGATCAACTTCGACGCGCCGGTCACCCGGCCCCGCACCACTCCCGCCATCGACCTGCTGGAGGGCGAGCGCCTGCTCGCCCGTCTGCCGGGCGACGGGCCGGACCGGAGCGGCGCGCGGTACGAGGCGTTCACCGTCACCCCGCTCGGGCGCACCCTGGGCGCCGAGATCACCGGGATCGACCTGCGGGAGCAGGTCGACGAGCAGCTGCGCGCCGAGCTGCACCGGGCACTGCTGGAATGGAAGGTGCTGTTCTTCCCCGGCCAGCACCTGACCAGCGAGCGGCAACGCGAGCTCGCCCTGCTCTGGGGCGACCTGGAGACCAACCCGATGCTCGACACCGGTGACTCCGCCGACGTCGTCCGCTTCGGCACCGGGAAGCGCACCTACGAGAACATCTGGCACGCCGACACCACGTTCCGCACCGCTCCGGCGATGGGCGCCATGCTGCGGATGGTGCAGACGCCGCCGTTCGGCGGGGACACGATGTGGGCCGACATGGCCGTCGCCTACGACAACCTCACCGACGAGGTGAAGGCCCGCATCGACGACGCCGTCGCCGTGCACGACATGGTGCCCGGCTTCGCCCGCTTCCTGGACCCGGACAGGCTGGCCCGGGTGCAGGACCTGTTCCCGCCGGTGACCCACCCCGTCGTCCGGACCCACCCCGAGACCGGGCGGCGGACGCTGTACGTGAACGCGTCGTTCACCACGGCGATCGTCGGGCTGCCCCGCGAGGAGTCCGACGCGCTGCTGCGGCACCTGTTCGCGCAGGCCCACGTGCCCGAGTTCCAGGTCCGTTACCGCTGGTCCGAGGGCACCCTCGCGTTCTGGGACAACCGGGCCACCCAGCACTACGCCGTCGGCGACTACCACCCGCACACGCGGGTCGCCGAGCGTGTCGCGATCGCGGGTGACCGACCCTTCTGAGGGCCGGCCACCCGAGTTCGAGTTGCCGAACACGGGGGCCCCTCGATACTGGGAGGAGGCGGTCCACCAGAGCGGCCGCCACCGCGAACCGGTCGGTCCCGGCGTGTCCACACGCAGCAGGATCGGCGCCTCCCACGAGCGTCCGTACGCGCATCCCGCCCCGCCGCCACCACCCGCGGCGGGGCGTGCGCCGGCATGCTCCGACCGCGAAGGAGCACCCCCGTGCCCGCGATCCTGTTCGGCTCCATCTCCACCCTCGTCGACACCTCCGAGCTGCAGCGCGAGGCGTTCAACGAGGCCTTCTCCCGGCACGGCCTCGACTGGCACTGGGACCGCGACGACTACCTCGCCATGCTGGAGTCCAACGGCGGCGCCCAGCGCATCGCCGAGCACGCCGCGTCCACCGGTGAGACCGTCGACGCCGACGCCGTGCACGCCACCAAGTCCGAGGTCTTCCGGGAGAAGCTGCGGGAGTCCGGCGGGACCCCGCGCCCCGGCGTCCGCGAGACCATCAAGGCCGCGCACGGCCGCGGGGTCACCGTCGGGCTGGTCACGACGACCTCCCGCGACAACGTCGACGCCGTCCTCGACGCGCTCGGACCGGACGTGACGCGCACGGACTTCGCGGTGCTCATCGACCGCGCGGTCGTGTCCGCGCCCAAGCCCGACCCCGCGGCGTACACGCACGCGATCGCCGCGCTCGGCGAGACCGCCGACAGCGTCGTCGCCATCGAGGACAACGTCGGTGGCGTCGCCTCGGCGAACGGTGCGGGTGTGCGCGTCGTCGCCTTCCCGAACGCCAACACCGCGGGTCACGACTTCTCCCAGGCCACCGAGCGCGTCGAGTCGCTCGACGACGGTGCGCTGCTGGCCGGCGTCACCCGCTGACGCCCGGCGGCGTCACCCCGCTCCACCCTCCGCACGGCCCGACGGGCCCGGTCGCACCGACCGGGCCCGGCACGGGCGTGCCCACGAGTCCCATGCCCCGCCCCGGATCGACCTGATCGGAGACCAGAGGACATGAGCAATCCCCAGGCAGCGCAGACCCTGCCGCCGAGCCCGACGCTGACCACGACCGACACCGCGTTCCGGGTCGAGAGCTGGGAGCGGATCGAGTTCACCCTCTCCTACGTCGACGGCGCCTTCGCGCCGGAGAACACGCATGTCGCGGACCTGTACCGGGACCGGGGCCGCTGCCTGATGGTCGTCGACGAGACGGTGCACGAGCTCTACGGCGACCGCATCCGCGCCTACTTCGACCACCACGGCATCGCGCTGACCACCGTCCCGCTGACGATCGCGGAGACCGCGAAGAGCCTGCGGACGCTGGAGAGGATCGTCGACGCGTTCGCCGAGTTCGGGCTGAACCGCACCGAGCCGCCGCTCGTCGTCGGGGGTGGGCTGACCACCGACGTCGCCGGGTTCGCCTGCGCGTCCTACAAGCGGGGCACCCCCTACATCCGCATCCCCACCACGCTGATCGGCCTGATCGACGCCAGCGTCGCGATGAAGGTCGCGGTCAACCACGGCAAGCACAAGAACCGGCTCGGCGCGTTCCACGCCTCGCACGACGTGCTGCTGGACTTCTCGTTCCTGGCGACGCTGCCCGAGGCGCAGGTCCGCAACGGCGTCGCCGAGATGATCAAGATCGCGACGGTGGCGAACGCCGACCTGTTCGACCTGTTGGAGAAGTACGGCGAGGACCTGCTGGCCACCGGGTTCGGGCACCGGGACGGCACGCCGGAGCTGCGCGAGATCTCCCACCGCGCCACCTACGACGCCGTCCGCACCATGCTCGAGCTGGAGCACCGCAACCTGCACGAGCTCGACCTCGACCGGGTCATCGCCTTCGGCCACACCTGGAGCCCCACCCTGGAGCTGGCGCCGGAGACGCCGATGCTGCACGGGCACGCGATCAGTGTCGACATGGCGTTCTCCGCGACCCTCGCCGAGCGGCGCGGCTACATCTCGACCGGCGAGCGGGACCGCGTCCACCGGCTGTTCAGTGGGCTCGGGCTCACCGTCGACAGCCCGTACCTCACCCCGGAGCTGCTGACCGAGGCCACCGAGTCGATCACCCAGACCCGGGCCGGGCTGCTGCGCGCGGCGGTGCCGAAGCCCATCGGCACCTGCCACTTCGTCAACGACGCCACCCCCGCGGAGCTGACCGCGGCCCTGGCCGCGCACAAGGAGGTCGTCGCCGACCTGCCGACGGCGGCGGGCGGGGTGGACATGTGGTCGCTGAAGTGACCGGCGCACCGACCCGGCCCGCCCGCCCGGTCACACCGACGACGATCCTCGCCGAGCTGCTCGACGACCTCGTCACCCGCGCCGGGCCGGGCGCCGACGCCGACCTCGTCCGGGCCCGGGACCTGGCCGCTGGCCTGGACCCCTACCTCGACGAGCACACCTCGCCGGCGTCGTCGGCACTGGTCGAGCTGGAGGCGCGCACCCGGTCCGCGGCGTGGACCGGGACCCTGGAGCAGGAGATGCTGTCCGGTCACGTCGAGGGCCGGTTCCTGGCGTTCCTCGTCGGGATGACCGGCGCCCGGCGGGTCCTCGAGGTCGGCATGTTCACCGGCTACTCGGCGCTCGCGATGGCCGAGGCCCTGCCCGAGGACGGCGAGCTGGTCGCCTGCGAGCTCGACGCCGACGTGGCGGCGTTCGCGCGGGACTGCTTCGCCGCGTCCCCGGCGGGACGCCGGATCCGGGTCGAGGTCGGCCCGGCCGCCGACGCCCTGGAACGGCTGCGGGGCACCGCGTTCGACCTGGTGTTCGTCGACGCCGACAAGGCCGGTTACGCCGGGTACCTCGACACCGTCCTCGACGGCGGTCTGCTCGCCCCGGGCGGGGTGGTCTGCGTCGACAACACCCTGATGCAGGGCCTGCCCTGGACCGGGGACCGGACGGCGAACGGCGACGCCATCGCCGCGTTCAACCGCCGGATCACCGACGACCCCCGCGTGGAACAGGTGCTGGTGCCGCTGCGCGACGGGCTGACCCTGATCCGACGGTCCGCATGAGCCGCACCACCGCCCTGAGGGGCCGGGCCCGTTCGTCGGGCCCGGCCCCGGCGCGGCTCGCCTCGGGCGTCGTCGCGCTCGCCGCCGCCGGGCTCGCCGGGCGT
>NZ_WWFY01000339.1:0-14938 GCF_009864975.1 Pseudonocardia sp. SID8383 | reverse complement strand
GGACGGCGGCGCAGCGCCGTGCGGGCCGCCGCGAGCTGCTGGGCCACCTCGGCGGTGATCAGCTCGGCGTGCAGGGCGTCGTTGCCCGGGTCGCCGCCGCCGCGCAGCGCGCGGTGCCGGCGGACGAGGGCGTCGAGCCCGTCGAGCAGCTGGGTGCCCGGATCGGTGGAGGGCAGGGTCGGAACGCTCATGGTGTCTCCTGGTGACGAGGGTGTCGGTGTCGATCCGTCGGGTCGATCGACCGGCCGACACAGCGTCGAGGAGATCCGCACGTAGTCGATGTGACGCCGCCGGGACAGGACGGTGCGGGTCACTGCACCACCCCCGCCCGTCTACCGGCGATCGCGGCGAGCAGCTCTCGCGTGTACTCGTCCCGCGGGTCGTCGAACAGCTCCGCGGTGGGCCGCAGCTCGCGGAGCCGGCCGTCGCGCATCACGCCGGTACGGTGCGCGACCCGCCGGACCACGGCGAGGTCGTGCGAGATGAACAGGTAGGACAGGCCGTCGCGCTCCTGCAGCTCGGCGAGCAGCTCCAGCACCTGGGCCTGCACCGAGACGTCGAGCGCGGACACCGGCTCGTCGGCGACGACGAGATCCGGCGACAGCGCCAGCGCCCGGGCGATCGCGACGCGTTGACGCTGCCCGCCGGACAGCTCCCCCGGCCGCCGGTCGAGCGTCCCGGACGGGAGCGCGACCCGGTCGACGAGCTCCGCGGCGCGATCGGCCTGCTCGGCGGCCGAACCGACGGAGAACGCCCGCAGCGGCTCGGTGACGATCTCCCGGACGGTGAACCGGGGGTCCAGCGAGGCGTAGGGGTTCTGGTAGATCAGCTGGGCGCGGCGGCGCAGGGCCCGCCACGCCTCACCGCGGACGCGGGTCACGTCGTGGCCGCCGAGCAGCACCTGCCCGGAGGTGGGGTCCTCCAGGCGCAGCAGCAGCCGCGCCGTCGTCGACTTGCCCGATCCGGACTCCCCGACCAGCGCGACGGTCTCGCCGCGGGCGATCGTGAACGACACCCCGTCCACGGCGCGGTGCGTGCGCCGCGTCCAGGAGCCGCGGGCGCGGGGCAGCGGGAACTCCTTCACCAGGTCGCGGACCTCGGCGACCGGGGTGCCCGCGGTGTCGACGGGCGGCAGCACCGGCGGGGCGGTGAGCGCGAGACCGGGGGCGGCGGCGAGCAGCTCCCGGGTGTAGGGGTCCTGCGCCCCGGCGAGCAGCTCGGCCGGGGTGCCCTGCTCCACGACCCGCCCGTGCCGCATCACGACGATCCGGTCGGCCCGGTCGGTGGCGACGGCGAGGTCGTGGGTGATCAGCAGCAGCGCGGTGCCGAGGTCGCGGCGCAGCGTGTCGAGGTGGTCGAGGATCCGCCGGGCGACGGTCGCGTCCAGCGCACTGGTCGGCTCGTCGGCGACGACCAGCGCGGGCCCGGCGGCGATGGCGATCGCGATGAGCACGCGCTGGCGCATCCCGCCGGACAGCTGGTGCGGGTACTGCCCGGCGCGGGTCCCCGGCTCGTCGAGACCGGCCTGCCCCAGGAGCTCGACGGCACGGGCCGGTGCGGAGCGGCGGTCGGCGAGCCCGTGGGTGCGCAGCACCTCCGCGACCTGCACGCCGACCTTCTGGACCGGGTTCAGCGCGACGCCCGGGTCCTGCGGGACGAGCCCGATCCGGGCGGCGCGCACCGACCGGTACGCGCGCTCGGACAGCCCGGTGAGGGTGGTGCCGTCGAGGGAGACGGTGCCCGCGGCGACGGCACCGGCGGCGGGCAGCAGCCCCAGCAACGCGGCGGCGAGGGTGGTCTTGCCCGACCCGGACTCCCCGACGACGGCGACGACCTCCCCGGGTGCGACGGTCAGGTCGACCCCGCGCACGGCGTGCACCGTCCCCCCGCTCCCGGCGTAGGTGACCTCCAGGCCCTCGACCTGCAGCAGGGCGCTCATGCGGACCGCCCCCACTCGCCGTCCAGGGCGCGGGAGATGCGGTTGACCGACAGGACGGTTGCGGCGATGACCAGGCCGGGCATCGCGCACACCCACCAGGCGACGGCCAGGTAGTTGCGGCCGTCGGCGACCAGCGAGCCCCACTCCGAGGCGGGCGGCGGGGCGCCGTAGCCGAGGAAGCTCAGCGCGGACACCGCCAGGATCGCCAGGCCGAACTCCAGCACCGCGAGCACGACGACCGGCCCGGCCGCGTTCGGCAGCACGTGCCGCCACAGCGAGACGTACCAGCGGGTGCCGACCGCGCGGGCGGCCTCGACGTAGAGGGCGCGGCGCACCCGCAGGGTCTCGGCGCGCATCACCCGGGCGAAGCTCGCGACGCTCGCCACGCCGACCGCGATCGCGACCTTCACCGTCCCGAAGCCGAGCGCGGTGATCAGGGCCAGCGACAGCAGGATCGCGGGGATCGCGAGCAGCACGTCGACGCCGCGCATGAGGACCTCGTCGACCCAGCCGCCGGCGAACCCGGCGAGCAGCCCGATCAGCCCGCCCGCGACGAGCGCGACGGCGACCGCGATCACGGTGGCCTGCAGCGACAGCGAGGCGCCGGGCACGACCCGGGTCCAGACGTCGCGGCCGAGGTGGTCGGTGCCGAACCAGTGGCCGGGCCCGGGCGGGGCGAGCCGGCGTGCGGTGTCACCGACCGCGGGGTCGCCGGGCGCGAGCAGCGACGGCACGAACGCCGCGGTCAGCACGAGCAGCACGACCGCCCCGGCGAGCACCAGCCCGGGCCGGGAGCGCAGGAACCGCCCGAGCCGGGCCCGCGGCCGTCGACCGGCCGGAGGCGGTGTGTCACGGACGCCGGGCGCGGCGAGGGGGGCGCGGTCGAGCAGGGTCATCGGGAACTCCCGGGGGCGACGGCGACCCGCGGGTCGAGCAGCGGGTAGGCCAGGTCGACGAGCAGGTTGACCACGACGAAGGCGAGCGCCGCGAACAGGACGATGCCCTGTACGACAGGGATGTCCTGCGCCCCGACCGAGGCGACGGTGAGCCGGCCCAGGCCGGGCCGGGTGAACACCGTCTCGACGACGACCGACCCGGCGAGCAGGTTCCCGACGACGTAGCCGAGCACGGTGAGGGCGGGGATCGCGGCGTTGCCCAGCGCGTGGCGCAGGTGCACCGCGGCCGCGCCGACCCCCTTGGCGCGGGCGGTCGTGACGTACGGCGAGTCCAGCGCCTGGGTGAGGCTCTTCGCGAGCACCTGGGCGACGAGCGCGCCGGTCGGGAGGCCGAGGGTGACCGCCGGGAGGATCAGCGACTCCGGTCCACGGTCGCCGACCGAGGGCAGCCAGCCCAAGGAGAACGAGAACAGCTGCACCAGCATCAGCCCGACCCAGAACACCGGCAGCGACACGGCCAGCGACGGCAGCGACGCCAGCACCTGCCGCAGCCACGGCGTCCGGGCCCAGGTCGCGGCGAGCGCGACCGCGGTGCCGCCGACGACGGCGACGAGCAGCCCGGCGGCGGCGATCTGCAGGGTCGGGGGTAGGGCCTGCGCGACCGCGGTCCGCACGTCCTGCCCGCTGGCGAACGACGTGCCGAGGTCGCCGTGCAGCGCCGCCCAGAGCTTCGTCACGTACTGCACCGGCAGCGGCTGGTCGAGGCCGTAGCGGGCACGCAGGGCGTCCAGCTCGGACGGCGACACCGGCTCGCCGTCGCCCGAGGCCATGGTCGCGACCGGGTCGCCGGGCAGCAGGTAGAGCACGATGAAGCTGACCGTCCACGCCGCCCACAGCACGACGGCGGCGAGCCCGAGGCGGCGCAGCAGGTAGGGGACGGTCATCGCGCGTCGGACTTCCAGGCGTCGTGCAGCTGGATGCGCGAGGACGCGTCGAACGCGACGCCGTGGGCGTCCGGGCCGACGCCGAGCACGGTGGTGAGCTCGACGACGGGCGCGGTGTCGAACCGCTCGGCGAGCAGCTTCTGCGCCTGCCCGGCGAGTGCCGCGCGTCGCGCCGGGTCGACCGTGGCGGCCTGCTCCGCCAGCGGGGCCTGCAGCGGCCCGGCGGGCAGCCGGTAGCGGTTGGTCCCGTCGGTGCCGTAGGTCGACCGCAGGATGTCCGGGTCGGCCCGGGTCAGGTTGCCCCACGCGGCGACGAAGTCCCCGCCGTCGAGGACGGCCTGGGTCTCGGCGATCTGGATCTCGCGGAGCGCCACGTCGATCCCGATCCGGCGCAGCTGCTGCTGGATCAGCTCCAGCGCGGGCTTGGTGGTGCCGATGTTCTGGGCGAACGTCAGCGGCACGGTCAGGCGCTGCCCGCCCTTGGCGCGGATGCCGTCCGGGCCGGGCACCCACCCGGCGCGGTCGAGCGCGGCGGTCGCGGCGGCCGGGTCGTAGCCGACGAGCGCGGACTGGTCGGCGTAGGACGGCGTCGTCGACGACAGCGGGCTCGTCGCCGCCCGCGTCTGGGTCGGGTAGACCGCGGCGACGACCTCGTTGCGGTCGATGCCCCGGCTCACCGCCTCGCGGACGGCGGCGTCGGCGCCGAGCGGGGTGCCCTGGTTGAACGTGATCCCGAACGGCAGGCCCGGGTTCGGCCGGGCCGGGAGCTGGACCCCGGCCCCGGTGAGCGGGGCCTCGTCCTGCTGGCCGACGCTCGCGATCGCGTCGACCTCGCCGGACTGCACGCTGCCCGCCCGCACCCCGGACTCGGGGACGACGCGGAACTCGGCCCGGTCGAGCCAGGCCTCGCCGGGGTGGGTGAACAGCTGCGAGCCCCAGTCGTAGCCGGCCCGCTTCACGAGCACGGTGACGTCGTTCTTGGCGTAGCGCTCGAGGGTGAACGGACCGGAGCCGACGACGCCGGCGCAGCGCTCGTCGTCGGAGCGGACGGCGCTGGCCGGGGAGAGCAGGCCGAGGCTGTGGGTGGAGGTGCCCTGCAGGAACTGCACGTTGGGCTTGGAGAACCGGACGGTGAACTCGGTGGGGCTCGTGACGTCGGTGCCGGTGTACCCGGCCAGGTAGCCCTTGGGGAGGCTGCCGCGGGCGCCCAGCTGCACCGCCCGGTCGAGGTTCGTCTTCACCGCGGCCGCGTCGACGGGCGCGCCGTCGGAGAAGGTGGCGCCGGGGCGCAGGGTGAACGTCCAGGCGGTGGCGTCGGCGTTCGACGACCAGCGGGTCGCCAGCCAGGGCACGATCGCGCCGGTGGACGGGTCCTGGTCGGTGAGCGAGTCGACGACCTGGCGCAGCGAGTAAATCGAGTCGTTGCTCTGCACCTGCTGCGGGTCGGCGCAGCCCTGGTCCGAGGACACCGCGAACACCAGCGTCCCGCCCGGCTGCGGCGGGCCCGCGTCGGCGGCGGCGCCACCGGCGCCGGAGCCGCAGGCGGTCAGGGTGAGCGCGGTGGCGGCGAGCAGCACGGCCGAGCGGCCGGCGGGCAGGTCCCGCCACAGCCGGAACCGGCGCCTCACGACGCCACCGCCGCACGGCGCTCGCCGAAACGCGACGGGTGCGCGAGCCCGAGGTTCTCCCGCAGCGTGGCGCCCGGGGTGTAGTCGGTCCGGAACACCCCGCGCTCCTGCAGGATCGGCACGACCCGGTCGACGACCTCGTCGAGCCCGGACGGGCTGACGTGGGAGCCGAGGATGAACCCGTCGGAGGCGTCGTTCTGCACGTAGCGGTCGATCTCGTCGGCCACGTGCTCCGGGGTCCCGACGAACACCGCGCGGTCGAAGACGTGCTTGACCGTCTCGCGCAGCGAGTACCCGTGGGCCTGCGCGAGCTCGCGCCAGGCGGCGACGGTCGCGTGCGCGTCCTGGGTCAGCGGGGCCCGGCCCTCGATCCACGTCGGGGCCTCGGGGGTGGGCTCGACGTCGGGCAGCGGTCCGTCCGGGTCGTAGCCGGACAGGTCGCGGTTCCAGACCATCTCGGCCAGCACGATCGAGGTCCACGGGTCGACCTGCCGGTCGTGAATGTGCTCGTGACGCTCGCGGGCCTCGGCGTCGGTGTCGCCGAGCACGACGCCGGCGCTGGGCAGGATCCGCACCTCGTCGGGGTCCCGGCCGGCCTTGCGGACCCGGGCCTTGACGTCGTCGTAGAAGGCGCGGGCCTCGTCGAACTTCTGGTACCGGGAGAAGATCGCGTCGGCGGACGCGGCGGCGAAGTCGCGACCGGCCGGGGACTCGCCGGCCTGCAGCACCACCGGGTGGCCCTGCGGGCTGTGCGGGGTGGTGAAGCGCCCGGCGATGTCGAACTGGTTGCCCGCGACCGCGAAGTCGCCGACGTGGCCGTCGCGCAGGAAGGTGCCCGACGCGGGGTCGGCGACGACGGCGTCGGAACCCCAGGAGTCCCAGAGCGCGCGGACCGCGGCGAGGGTCTCCCCGGCGCGCTCGTAGCGCTGGTGGTGGCCGAGGTAGGCACCGCGGCGGAAGTTCTCGCCGGTGGGGGCGTCGGAGCTGGTCAAGACGTTCCACGCCGCGCGCCCGCCGGAGAGGATGTCCAGCGTCGCGAACTTCCGGGCCAGCTCGTAGGGCTCGTTGAAGGTCGAGTTGATCGTCCCGGCCAGACCGATGTGCCCGGTGACCGCGGCCAGCGCGGCGAGCACGGTGAAGGTGTCCGGGCGTCCGACGACGTCCTGGTCGAAGACCTCGCCGCCGCGGGTGCGCAGGCGCAGCCCCTCGGCGAGGAACAGCAGGTCGAGCTTCCCGCGCTCGGCGGTGCGCGCCCAGTGCTCGAAGGACTCCCAGTCGATGTGGCTGCCGGAGGCGGGGTCGCTCCAGACGGTGTCGTGGTTGACGCCCGGGAAGTAGGCGCCGAGCACGATCTGCTTCCTGCCGGTCCTGGTCATGCGGTCGCTCCGGAGAGTGCGGGGTTGAACGCGGTCACGGCGTCGACCCGGGCGCCCGCGGCGTAGCGGCTGACCGGGCGGGTCAGGCCGAACCGCGCGCGCAGGGTGGTCTCGCCGTAGGCGGTGCGGAAGGCGCCGCGCGCCTGCAGCTCGGGCACCAGGCCGTCGACGACGGCGTCGAGGTCGGTCGGGAGGACGGCCGGGCGCAGGCGGTAGCCGTCGAGGCCGGCACGGCGCCAGGACAGCAGGGTGTCGGCGAGCCCGGCCGGGGTGGTGGCGAGGACGGCGGCGTCGGAGGAGAGCGGGTCGAGGGCGTCGAGGCGGGCGAGCCGGTCGCGGGCGGCGCGTTCGGTCGCCTCCAGGACCACGACGACGTCGCCGAGGACCCGCAGCGGCGGTGCGGTGCGGCCCACGGCGGCCTCGGCGGCCCGGACCTGGGCGACGATGCGGGCGGCGTCGTCGGCGTCGTGCGGGTTGGTGAACACGACGTCGCCGACGCGGGCGGCGAGCAGCGCCGGGTCGTAGCCGTGCGCCAGCGACACGACCAGCGGCTGGCCCTGCGGCGGGCGCGGCACGATCGACGGCCCGGCGACGCCGAAGTGCTCCCCGGCGAAGTCGACCCGGTGCAGCCGGTCCCGGTCGACGAAACGCCCGGTCAGCGCGTCGCGGATCTCGGCATCGTCCTCCCAGGAGTCCCAGAGCCTGCGCACGACCTCGACGGCGTCGGCGGCCTCGCCGAACAGCTCGGCGACGAGCTCGCGCCCGGCCGGGGTGCCCAGGTCCTCGCGGCGGACCCCGGGGACGGTGCGGCGCCCGAAGTGGGCGGCCTCGTCGGCGCGGACCGAGGTCTGCACCCGCCACCCGGCGCGGCCGTGGCTGTCGTGGTCGAGCGTCGACAGCGCGGACGCGACGTGGAACGGCTCGGTGTGGGTGGTGGTGACGGTCGGGACCAGACCGATCCGCGACGTCGTCGGGGCGAGGAAGGCGGCGACCAGCGAGGCGTCGAGGCGTCCCTGCACCCGGTCGGTGCGCCGGTCGGCGCCGCTCAGGTGATCCCCGGACTGCAGGCCGAGTGCGTCCTCGATCGTCACCAGGTCCAGCAGCCCGCGCTCGGCGGTGCGGGCCAGGTCGGTCCAGTAGCGGGCGGTGAACAGCGCACGGGGGTGCGCGGCGGGGTCGCGCCAGGCGGCGGGGTGCCAGCCGGCGCCGTCGAGGGCGACGGCCAGGTGCAGCGGCCGGCCTGATGTGTCCGATGTGGACATGAGGGCATCGCTTCCTCGTCGCACGGGGGTGCGACGGAACGGTGTGGGACGTCACGGGACTCCGACGGCCACCGCCGACGGCGGCGCCGAGGGGCGGCGCGCAGCGCGGACGGGGCGGGGTCAGCCCCGACAGGCGGCGCCGGCCACCCGCATCAGGTCGACGTGCCGCCGGTACCGGGGGTGGTGCGCGCCGCGCACCTGCTCCGCGATCGACCGCATGGTGTCCTCCATCGAACCCGGCTGGAGCACCCGCACCCGCGTGCTGCGGGGGGTTGCTGCGGCGTCGTCGAGCCGGGTCTCTCGGCCGCTCCGGATGGTGTGCGATCCGACTGTAGGTATCCGGTGCCCGACGGTGTCAACCCGCATCGCGATCGAGTGACCCGTACCGCAGCAGGCCTCCCGAGCTGCGGAATCATCACCCGGATGCCGCGAAAGGTGTCCGGACAGCCCGCGGCCGTTCCTGGTTGGTGGACTCCGGGTTGTCCGGAGAGGTGACCACCGCGCACCCTGGTCGGGTGACGACGAGCCGACGGAGGCCCTCGCGCCCCGACCGGTTCGTACGGGGCGTGACCGAGCCCGCCCCCCACCAGCCGACCCGTGCCGCGCGGAGCGCGGTGCCGGTGCGCCCGACCGGCCTGGAGCCGTTCTGGCCGAGCCGGCGCGCCCCCGCCTACAGCGAACTCTGTCGCTGACCGGTCTCCCGTCCCGCGGGCCGTAACGCCACGCCCCCGGCGTGCGAGGCACCCGCCGGACCGGGAATCGCCCGCCGGACACCACTCCGGCCCGCCACCCGTCCCGTACCCCGGCACGCCCTCTCAGGGCCGGCCGGCCCCGGCGCGCAGCGGTCGTCCCCGACCGCCCGCCGCCCCCACGGAAGGACCCCGTCCCGCGATGTCCCCGCACGTCCTGCGCCCCGGATCCCGGGCGCGCACCGCCGCCGTCCTGCTCGCGCTGCTCACCGCGCTCGGGCTGCTGGCCGGCTGCTCCCGCGCCGACGAGAGCACCACCGCCGCGGGCGCCACCTCCCCCGCGACCGAGGTCCGCCTCGGCTACTTCCCGAACATCACCCACGCCCCCGCGCTGGTCGGGGTGAAGCAGGGCCTGTTCGCCGCCGAGCTGGGGAGCACGAAGCTCACCACCCAGACGTTCAACGCCGGCCCGGACCAGGTCAACGCCCTGCTCGGCGGCTCGATCGACGTCGCGTTCATCGGTTCCGGCCCGGCGATCAACGCCTTCACGAAGTCGAACGGCGAGGCCGTGCGCCTCGTCGCGGGCTCCACCTCGGCCGGCGCCCAGCTGGTGACCAGCCCGGACATCACCTCGCCCGAGCAGCTCAAGGGCAAGATCATCGCGACCCCGCAGCTGGGCAACACCCAGGACATCGCGCTGAAGACCTGGCTGTCGGACAACAAGCTCCCGATCGGGCAGGGCCCGGACGCGGTGACCGTGCAGAACATCGAGAACCCGCAGACCCTCGACCTGTTCAAGCAGGGCAAGGTCGCCGGCGGCTGGCTGCCCGAGCCGTGGAGCTCCCGCCTGGTCGACGCCGGGGCGAAGGTCCTGGTCGACGAGAAGTCCCTGTGGCCCGGCGGGAAGTTCCCGACGACCGTCGTCATCGTCCGGACCGAGTTCCTCCAGCAGCACCCGCAGACCGTCGAGGCGATCCTGCGCGGCGAGCAGAAGGCCATCGCCCTCATCCGCGACAACCCCGCGCAGGCGAAGACCGTCTCCAACGAGGCGATCGGCGAGATCACCGGCAAGCCGCTGGCGGCGAACATCCTCGACCGCGCCTTCACCGAGCTGTCCTTCGACTCCGACCCGCTCGCCTCGACCTTCCCGCAGCTGGCGAAGGACTCGGTCACGGCGGGCATCGCGAAGAGCGAGGCGAACCTGACCGGCTTCCTCGACCCGGCCGCGGTCGACGCGGTCCGGACCGGCTCCGGGGAGGCCGCCGTGGACCCGGCCGGTCTCGCCGCCGCGAACTGACCTTTCCGATCGACGAGGGGAACCACCGATGACCGTCGACCTGACCACCCGGCGCCCGAGGACCCGCGGCACCGCCGTGGAGCTGTCCGGGGTCGCCAAGACCTTCGGCACCGGCACCGGGGCCGTGACCGCGCTCAACGGGATCGACCTGCAGGTCGGCGACGGCGAGTTCCTCTGCGTGCTCGGCGCGTCCGGCTGCGGCAAGTCGACGCTGCTGAACCTGCTCGCCGGGCTCGACGAGCCCACCGCGGGCGCGGTCCGGGTCGGGTCGGCGCGGCCGTCGTTCATGTTCCAGGAGGCCGCGCTCATGCCGTGGCTGACCGCGCTGCGCAACGTCGAGCTGCCCCTCAAGCTCGCCGGGCACGGCCGGTCGGCCCGGCGTGAGCGGGCCGAGGAGCTGCTCACCCTGGTACGGCTGGAGGGCCTGGGCGACAAGCGTCCGCACGAGCTGTCCGGCGGCATGCGCCAGCGCGTGTCGCTGGCCCGCGCCCTGGCCGCGGCCACCGGCCTCGGCGACACCCACGGCGCCGGGGGGCTGCTGCTGATGGACGAGCCGTTCGCCGCGCTCGACGCCATCACCCGCGACGTCCTGCAGGGCGAGCTGCTGCGGGTCTGGCGGGCCACCGGGACGACGATCGTGTTCGTCACCCACGACGTCCGCGAGGCCGTCCGGCTGGCCGAGCGGGTCGTGCTGCTGTCGTCGCGGCCGGGGACCGTCGTCCGCGAGTGGACGGTGCCCGCCGGCGGTCACGACGCCGAGGCCCAGGCCGAGCTGCACGACGACATCACCGGACGGCTGCGGGCGGTGATCACCAGCCATGCCGCGTGAGGAGTCCTCGATGACCGTCGTCGACGACGACCGCGACTCCGCGGCCGCCGTCGCCGGGCTCGACGCGCTCGACACCCCCGTCGAACGGACGACGCCGTGGTGGAAGCGGTTCCTGCGGATCTGGCTGCCGCCGATCGTCGCGCTCGTGGCGATCGTGGTGGTCTGGCAGATCGTCTGGGCCTCGGCGGTCACGCCCGAGTACCAGCTGCCCGCCCCGGGCGCGGTGGCCGAGGCGTTCGGCGAGACCGTCGTCAGCGGCGAGATCTGGTCGATCCTGTGGACCTCGATCAGCCGGGCCGCGCTCGGCTTCCTGCTCGCCCTGGCGATCGCCACCCCGCTCGGCGTGGTCGTCGCCAAGGTGCCGCTGGTCCGTGCGGCGATCGGGCCGCTGCTCACCGGTCTCCAGTCGCTGCCGTCGGTGGCCTGGGTGCCGGCCGCGGTGCTGTGGTTCGGGCTGACCAACACCACGATCTTCTTCGTCGTCCTGCTCGGCTCGGTGCCCTCGATCGCGAACGGCCTGGTCGCGGGCATCGACCAGGTGCCGCCGATCCTGCCCCGGGCCGGCCAGGTCCTGGGCGCGACGGGCTACCAGATGGCCCGCTACGTCCTGCTCCCCGCGGCGCTGCCCGGCTACCTCGCCGGCTGCAAGCAGGGCTGGGCGTTCTCCTGGCGCTCGCTGATGGCCGCGGAGATCATCGCGGCCGGACCCGCGCTCGGGGTCGGGCTGGGCGCCTACCTGAAGAACGGCGCCGACGTGAACGACATCGTGCAGGTGTTCGCCGCGATCCTGCTGATCCTCATCGTCGGCATCGGGGTCGAGCTGCTGGTCTTCCGCCCGCTGGAGCGACGGGTGCTGCGCGCCCGGGGGCTCGCACTGACCGTCTGACCCCCACCCCGCGACGCCCGAGCGGGCCGGACGCGCCCGCCACGGGTGCGTCCGGCCCGCTCGGCCGTCCACGGGGTGTCCGGACGTGCCCGGACACCCCGTCCCACCAGGCGAAACCTGGTGACCGCAATCCCAACTCCGAGGGTTGGGTTTATGCCGCGGACGGGTTACGGTTCTTCCATGACCGTTCCGGTTCCGCTGACGACACGCGCGCACGTCGACCTCGCGCGCGTCGCCTCGGCGCTCTGTCGCTCCTGACGGGTCGCTCCTGACGGCCGACCCCGGGGGACGGTCCTGACGACCGGGTCCCGACGGCCGGCCCGGACGCCGGACGCCCACCACGGGCGCCCCCGCCACCGGCCCCGCAGCACCCCGCCGTGCGCCACCGCACCGAGGACACGACACCACCGGCGGCCCACCCCGCCCGGACACCGCTCCGGGACCGGCAGTCCGCCGCAGCACCGCGCCGCAGCACTCCACCGCAGCACCGCACACCCGCGGGCCGGCTCGTCGAGCCCACGGCGCCCGTCCGCCACCCACCGCACCCGCCTCCCCGTCCGCGCGACCGCGGACGGTCGACGCGGCGTGCCCGCCGACGTCCCCAGGAGACCCCATGACGATCGCGACACCGCGGGAACGCGCTCCCGCCCCACCCGAGGTCGAGACCCTGCGCACCCGGGCCTCCCGCGGGCCCGACCGGGTACCGCGCTGGGTGGTCAAGACCGCCTCACCGCTCGTCCTGATCGCGCTGTGGCAGGTGCTGTCGAGCACCGGCGTCCTGCCCCGCGACGTCCTGGCCTCCCCCGCGACGGTCGCCGTCACCGCCGCCGGGATGTGGGCGGACGGGGCACTGCAGAGCGCGGTCGCCGTGTCGAGCGTGCGCGTGCTGTCGGGCATCGCGATCGGCGGCGTCGCCGCGGTGCTGCTCGCGACCCTGTCCGGGCTGTTCCGCCGCGGCGAGGACGTCATCGACGCCCCCGTCCAGATGCTGCGCACGGTGCCGGTCATCGGGCTCATCCCGCTGCTGATCATCTGGTTCGGCATCGGGGAGGAGCCCAAGGTCGCGCTGATCGCGCTGGCGGTGACCTTCCCGCTCTACATGAACCTCTTCGGCGGCATCCGCAACGTCGACGCGACGCTCGTCGAGGCCGCCCGCACGCTCGGTCTGGGCTGGTTCGGCCAGGTCCGGCACGTGATCCTGCCGTCGGCGATGCCCCAGTTCCTGGTCGGGCTGCGCTACTCGCTCGGCACCGCGTGGCTCGCCCTGGTCTTCGGCGAGACGATCAACGCGACGTCGGGGATCGGCTACGAGATGAACACCGCCCGGGAGTTCTTCCAGACCGACGTGATCGTCGTCTGCCTCGCGCTGTACGCGGTGCTCGGGCTGGTCGGCGACCTCGTCGTGCGCACCCTGGAGAGGGGGCTGCTGTCGTGGCGACCGGCGTTCAGCGGGCGGTGAGGCCCGTCTCGGTCCGCGGCCTGAGCCGGCACTTCGGTGACCGGGCCGTCCTGACCGACCTCGACCTGGACATCGAGCCCGGCGAGTTCGTCGCCCTGCTCGGCGCCTCGGGCTGCGGCAAGTCCACCCTGCTGCGGATCCTCGCCGACCTCGACAACGACGTCAGCGGGGAGGTCACCGTCGCCCGGCGCCGCGCCGTCGGCTTCCAGGCCCCGCGCCTGCTGCCGTGGAAGAAGGTGTGGCGCAACGTCGTGCTGGGCCTGCCCGGACGGCCGGACCGCGCCCGCGCCGTGGCCGCGCTGACCGAGGTCGGCCTCGCCCACCGCACCGACGTGTGGCCCAAGGTCCTCTCCGGCGGCGAGGCGCAGCGGGCCGCGCTGGCCCGCGCCCTGGTCCGCGACCCGGACCTGCTGCTGCTCGACGAACCGTTCTCCGCGCTCGACGCGCTGACCCGGATCACCGCCCGCGGGCTCGTCGACGAGCTGTGGCAGCGCCACCGCTGCGCCGTGCTGCTGGTGACCCACGACGTGGAGGAGGCACTCGTCCTGGCCGACCGCGTCCTGGTGATGGACGGCGGCCGGATCGCGCACGACGCGCCGGTCCCGTTCCCCCGGCCGCGCGACGTCACCGACCCCGCCTTCCAGCACCTGCGGGCCGACCTGCTCGGCAGGCTCGGCGTGCACCGACCCCAGGAGCGAGCGTGAGCATCGAGTTCATCGGCATGATCGGGACCCAGGAGGTCTCCGAGATCCGGCCCGCCACCGGCCCCGTCCTGGACCCGGCCGTCGTCCGCCGGTTCGCCGCCGCCCACGAGGAGGCCGGCTTCGACAAGGTCCTCATCGGGCACTCGTCGTCGACGCCCGACGGGCTGCAGGTCGCCGCCTACGCCGCCGCGCACACCGACCGGCTCGGCTTCCTCGTCGCGCACCGGCCCGGCTTCACCGCGCCCACCCTGGCCGCCCGCCAGTACGCCACGCTCGACCACTTCAGCGGCGGCGGCCGGGTCGCGATGCACGTCATCTCCGGGGGCAGCGACACCGACCAGCGCCGCGACGGCGACTGGCTGGACAAGGACGAGCGCTACGCCCGCACCGACGAGTACCTCTCCGTCGTCCGCCGGGCCTGGACCGACCCCGAGCCCTTCGACCACACCGGCGAGCACTACCGGGTCGCCGGCGTCGCCCAGGAGATCCGTCCGCTCGGCCCGATCCCGGTCTACTTCGGCGGGTCCTCCGACGCCGCGTACCGGGTGGGCGGGCGGCACGCCGACGTGTTCGCGCTCTGGGGCGAGCCCCTCGCCGGGACCGCCGAGCAGATCGCCCGGGTGCACGACGCCGCCCGCGCCGCGGGCCGCACCGAGCCGCCCCGGATCAGCGTGTCGTTCCGCCCGATCCTCGGCGACACCGAGGAGCAGGCGTGGGCCCGCGCCCACGACGTCCGGGACCGGATCGTCGCCGCCCGGGGCGGACACGGCTCGTTCACCGGCACCCGGATGCGCGAGCCGGGGGCACCGGCCAACGTCGGCTCGCAGCGGCTGCTCGCCGCCGCCGAGGCCGGGGAGCTGCACGACCGCTGCCTGTGGACCGCCACCGCGGCCGCCTCCGGCGCGGCCGGCAACTCCACCGCGCTCGTCGGCACCCCGGACACCGTCGCCGCCGCGCTCGCCGACTACGCAGACATCGGCGTCACCACCCTGCTGATCCGCGGCTACGACCCGGTCGACGACGCCCGCC
>NZ_WWFY01000338.1:0-7940 GCF_009864975.1 Pseudonocardia sp. SID8383 | reverse complement strand
CCGGCGCCGCCCGCACCCGCTGACCCCTGCTGCCACGGGCGCCACCGGCGGCCGGGCCTGCGGACAGCCGCCCGGGCCCGGACACACGTCCGCCGCGGTCCCTGGGCGGGACCGCGGCGGACGGGACGGAACGGGCGAGCGGCTCAGGCGGTGCCGGGCTGCTGCTGGTTCTGGGTGTTCTGCTGCTGGGCCGGCGCCGGCGAGGACGGCAGCTGCTGCTGCGCCTCCCCCTGGCCCACCTGCGGGGCCTGCTGACCCCCGGCGATCGGCGCCCCCGACATCGACGCCCGGATCTGCTCCAGCCGCGACATGCCGGCCATGTCGGTGGTCGACTGCTGGACCTCCAGCATCCGGCCCTGCACCGAGTTCTGGGCCAGCTCCGCGGACCCGAGCGCGGTCGCGTACCGCTTCTCGATCTTGTCGCGGACCTCGTCGAGCGAGGGCGCGTTGCGCGGCGCGGAGAGCTCGCTCATCTGCTGCAGCGACTTCGCGGCCTGCTCCTGCATCTTGGCCTGCTCGAGCTGGCTGAGCAGCTTGGTGCGCTCGGAGATCTTCTGCTGCAGCATCATCGAGTTCCGCTCGACGGCCTGCTTGGCCTGCGCGGCGGCACCGATCGACTGGTCGTGCAGCGTCTTGAGGTCCTCGACGCCCTGCTCCGCGGTCACCAGCTGCGTCGCGAAGGTCTGCGCCGACTGCTCGTACTGCTGGGCCTTCTGCTCGTCGCCCTGGGAGCGGGCCTGGTCGGCCAGCACGAGCGCCTGGCGTGCCGACGACTGCAGCTTCTCGATCTCGCCCAGCTGCCGGTTCAGCTTCATCTCCAGCTGACGCTGGTTGCCGATCACCGCGGCCGCCTGCTGCGACAGCTGCTGGTGCTGGCGCTGGGCGTCCTCGATGGCCTGCTGGATCTGCACCTTCGGGTCGGCGTGCTCGTCGACCTTCGACGAGAACAGGGCCGACAGATAGCTGAAGAACTTGGTGAATCCGTTGGCCATCTCTGCGCGTCCTCCGCCTGCGTTCGCTCGCGACCGTGCCCGCCACCACGGCGGGCGTGCGGACCCCGGACCGACCCCGCGTTCCCCCCGTGGTCGGCACCGGACCTCCGGCCCTGTCCATCCTGGCATCGCTGCCGGTCTGTCCGCACCCTACCGCGCAGGAGCGGTCGGCCGGGGCGGGCCGTGCGATCAGGCAGCCGAGGCCACCGGCCCGCCCGAGGACGCCGGCGCGGCGACCACGGAACCCGGCCGCCCGGCCAACCGCAGCTCGGCGTGCCGCTGCCCGATCGGGACGAGCACGTCGTCGCGACGGCCCGCGGCCGCGGCGGACGTCGCCGTCGCCATCTCGGCGGCGACGATGGTCAGCAGGTCCGGCACGGAGACCCCGAGCGCCTCGCAGATCGCCGCGAGCAGCTCGCTGGAGGGCTCCTTGCGCCCGCGCTCGACCTCGGAGAGGTACCCGAGGCTCACCCGCGCGGCCCGCGAGATGTCGCGCAGCGTGCGCCGGCGCGCGGTACGCACCTCACGCAGCCCACTGCCGATCGCTTCCCGCAGCAGCATGTGCCCTCCTCGACTGCTCCCCGGACACCCGGTGATGTCTCACCGTACCGACTTCCCCGGTTCCCACGCGCCGTGACGCTGTCCGCCCACGGCGAACACCTCAACGCCGCGTGGGCCCCGGATCGTCCCCGCAGGTCAGGCGGGCCGGGGGCGGACGGCCTTGCGGACGTAGTCGGCGCCGGTCACCACGGTGAGCACCAGCGCGACGGCCATCACCGCCCACTGGAGGACGAGCACGGCGGTCGCGGCGGCGCCGGGGCCCAGCAGCTCCGGCAGCGGGAGCAGGAACAGCCCGATCGCGACGGTCTGGGCGACGGTCTTGGCCTTGCCGCCGCGGCTGGCCGGGATGACCCCGCGACGGCGGATCACGACGAAGCGCAGCGCGGTGATGCCGAGCTCGCGGACGACGATCGCGATCGTCGCCCACCAGGGCAGCACCCCGAGGATCGACAGCCCGATCAGGGCGGCGCCCATCAGGGCCTTGTCCGCGATCGGGTCGACCAGCGCACCGAACCAGGTGACGAGCCCGCGGCTGCGGGCCAGCTGGCCGTCGAGCCGGTCGGTGGCCGCCGCGATCACGAACACGGCGAACGCGACCAGCCGCCACATCACGTCCTCGCCGCCGTCGACGAACAGCGCGACGACGAACACCGGGACGAGCAGCAGCCGCAGGACGGTCAGCGCGTTCGCGATGTTCAGCAGCGGCGGGTCACCGACTCCGGCGGTGCCCCCGGCCGGGTGCGAGCTCATCCGGCTGCGGAGGCCGCCGGGACGGCCGCGGCCGGCACACGCGGGTCGAGCAGTTCCAGGGCCTCCACCAGCAGGTCGACACCCTCGGTGTCCACGACGCGGCAGCGGACCAGGTCACCGGGTCGCAGCGAGTCCGGTTCCGGGCCGTCCTGCGCCGCCCCGACGACGGTGGACTCGCCGTCGGCGTCGGGGCCCTGGTGCGCGGCGCGGCCGGTGCAGTCGTCCTCGTCGCTCTCCCCGGACTCGACGAGCACGACGACCTCGGTGCCGATGCGTTCCTCGGCGCGCTGTTCCATCAGCTCGTCGACCAGCGCGGAGATCCGCGCGACACGGGCCTGCACCTCGGCCGGGTCGACGTGGCCGTCGTAGCCCTCGGCCTCGGTGCCGTCCTCGTCGGAGTAGCCGAACACACCGACGGCGTCGAGCCGGGCACCGGTGAGGAAGGCCTCCAACTCGGCGAGGTCCTCCTCGGTCTCGCCGGGGAACCCGACGATGACGTTGGAGCGGATCCCGGCCTCCGGGGCGAGCGCGCGGATGCGCTCGCAGAGGTCGAGGAAGTCGGTGCGCGACCCGAAGCGGCGCATCCGGCGCAGCACCCGCGCCGACGCGTGCTGGAACGACAGGTCGAAGTAGGGCGCGACGCCCGGCGTGGTGGCGATGACCCTGAGCAGGTCGGGCCGCAGCTCGGCCGGCTGCAGGTAGGCGACCCGGATCCGCTCGACCCCGTCGATCCCGGCGAGCTGCGGGAGCAGGTCGACCAGTGCGCGGGTGCCGCCGGGGAGGTCCTTGCCGTAGCTGGTGGAGTTCTCGCTGACCAGGACGAGCTCGCGCACGTCCTGCCGGGCGAGCCAGGCGGCCTCGCCGAGCACGTCGGCCGGCGGGCGGGACACGAAGCTGCCGCGGAAGCTCGGGATGGCGCAGAACGCGCAGCGGCGGTCGCAGCCCGACGCGAGCTTCAGCGACGCGACCGGCCCGCCGGAGAGGCGGGTGCGCGCGATGTCGGGCACCCAGTCGTGACCGGGGACCGAGACGTCCGCGGTCGCGGCCGGGCGCTCGACCGGGGAGATCGGCAGGAGCGTGCGGCGGTCGGTGGGGACGTGCGGGGCCGGGGCGTGCCCGCCCAGGACGTCGCCGAGGCGCTCGGCGAGCTCGGGGTAGGCGTCGAAGCCGAGCACCGCGTCGGCCTCGGGCAGGTCGGCGGCCAGCTCGGCGCCGTAGCGCTCGGCGAGACAGCCCACGGCGACGACCTTCGCCCCCGCCGGACGGGCCACGTCCGAGGCGGCCAGCACGGTGTCGATCGAGTCCTTCTTCGCCTGCTCGACGAATCCGCAGGTGTTGACGACGATGACGTCGGGGCTGCCGTCCTCGGCGTCGACCAGCTCCCAGCCGGACCCGGCCAGGCGGCCCGCGAGCTCCTCGGAGTCGACCTCGTTGCGCGCGCAGCCCAGCGTCAGCAGGGCGGCGCGCCGGGGTGCGTTCTCGGGGGAAGCCACGGGTACCAGGGTAGACGCCGGGTCCGACGGCCCCGGTCTAGGCTCTCCTGCCGTGCCCGAGCCCGTCCCCGCCCCGGTTCCCGACGTGATCGTCCGCCGTGCCCGCACCCGCGACGTCCGCCGGATCCGCGAGCTCGTCGACGAGTACGCGGGCACGGTGCTGCTGGCCAAGGAGACCGTGACCCTCTACGAGGCGGTCCCGGAGTTCCTCGTCGCCGAGGTCGACGGCACGGTCGTCGGCTGCGGCGCCCTGCACGTGCTCTGGGAGGACCTGGGTGAGATCCGCACGGTCGCGGTGTCGCCGTCGGTGCTGGGCCGCGGGGTCGGGCACCGGATCGTCGCCGCCCTGATCGACGGCGCACGCGACCTCGGGCTGGAGCGGCTGTTCGTGCTCACGTTCGAGAAGCAGTTCTTCGCCCGGCACGGCTTCGCCGAGATCGACGGGACGCCGGTGTCGGCCGAGGTGTTCGCGGCGATGCTGCGCAGCTACGACGCCGGCGTCGCCGAGTTCCTCGACCTCGCCCACGTGAAGCCGAACACCCTGGGCAACGTGCGGATGCTGCTCACCCTCTGACCTCAGCCGGTGGCGGCCCGCACGGCCGCGACCACGGCCCAGACCAGCGCGGCGACGATCGCGACGACCAGTGCCACCAGCAGCAGCACCGGCGCCAGCGCCACGACGACGCCGATCAGCACCTTCGCCGCGGTCCCGAGCGCGGCGAACCCGCCCTTGATCGCGCCCCACACCGGGTTGTCACCGCGGGCGAGGGCCTTGCCCGCGCCGAGCGCGGCGCCGAGACCCGGCCCGCCGTCGGCCGCCATCCGCTCCAGCGAGTCGGCCAGGCGGTCGACCTGGTCGCAGGCGAGCGCGGCGATCCGGTCGACGAGTGCGGCCAGGATCCGCTCCCCGGCGGCGCGCAACTGCGTCATCGGGTCGGGCGGCGCCGGCGGGGTCGCCGTGCGCGGCTCCCGGGCCTGCGGGACCGCGGGGGCCTCCTGCGTCGCGATGCTCATCGGGTCCTCGCGGGGACGGCCATGACGATCGGTCCTCTCGGTTCCGGGTGTGTGTCGGTTTCCGCCCGCCCGGGCGGGGGAACGCTGCAGTTCGAGCCGACGTGCGGAGGGAGCGCGCCCATGCGGCCACCGGACCGGTCGACGCTGGACCTGCTGCTCCTCGGCGCGGTCCACGACGCCCCCGGCGACGGGGCCGCGGTCCGCGACGCCGTGCTCGACCGCTCCGGCGGCGCGCTGGCCCTGTCGGCGGGCTCGGTGTACCGGGCGCTGCACCGGCTCGAACGGAACCGGCTGGTGCGACGCCCGGCCGGGAGCCGCGGGTACCGGCTGACCCCGGGCGGGGAGCGGGTGCTGCGGTCGCGGACCCGCGAGTTCGAGGCGCACGTGCGGGCGGTGCGCGCGGTGCTGCCCGGCGGGGGTGTCACGAGCGGTGCCGGGGCAGCAGCGGACCGAGCGGGCCGAGCTCGAGGTTCAGGTCCGCCGCGGTCAGACCGAACTCCGCGGTGAGCTCGTCCATCGCCTCCTCGAGGTGCATGAGGGCGCTGCCGAGGTCCTCGACCTCGTCGTCGGTGAGGTCGCCCTGCTCGACGCGGCGCAGCGCCTGGCGCTCCATGAGCTGACGCAGCAGCTCGACGATCGTCAGCACCAGCTTCATGAGGTCCCGGCGGACGGCGTCGCGGTCGATGTCGATCCGGCCGCCGGGGCGCGGGTCAGGCGTCATCGGGCGGCTCCTCCCCCGCCTGCCGCCCGGCCGGGGCGATCGACACGATCAGCGCGCGCAGCGAGATGCGGATCAGGTCCACCCCGGCCAGCGAGACGGTGACGTCACCGGCCAGCACGACCCCGCCGGCGAGCAGCCGGTCCAGCAGGTCGACCAGCGCGACCTCGCGGTGGGCGAGGCCGGTCTCCCCCGTGCTCACCGCTCCTCCTCGACGAACGAGTACGGCACCCACGGCCCGGTGACCTCGACGGTGAGCCCGGCGCCGTCCGCGGCCCCCGTGACGGCGGCGCGCCAGGTGTCGCGGTCGGCGTCGTCGACCAGGTAGGCGCCGTTGAGGACCATCGGCTCGGTGCGTCCGGTCAGCGCGGGGGCGTGCAGCCGGTGCCGTCGCGTCGTCACCGCGGCCCGCGCCGCCGCCTCGTGCAGCCGCTGCGCCGCGGCGTGGGCGGTGTCGTCGTCGCCCGCGACGCGGTCGAGCTCCCGGCGACGGCGGCGCAGGTACTCGGCCCCGGACGACGCCCGCCCGACGTCGCGGCGCTCCGGCCGCGTCGTGGCGTAGGCCTTCACGCCCCACTCGGTGCGGCCCCGGAGCCGGTCCAGGACCTCGGCGAACGCGGTGTGCCGTTCGGTCAGCACGGCGCGGACCCGGTCGTCGTCGCGGTAGACCGTCGCGAGGGCGAGCGGCGCGACGACGGTGCGCGCACCGAGCGCGTCGACGACGGCGTGGTGCTCCCGCGCGGTGGTCGCCAGCCAGGTCAGGTCCTCCAGCCGGGCGGTCAGGGCGCTCTCGCCGAAGTCGGACTCGGGGACGGTGCCGGTGGCAGCCCAGAGCGCGTCGCCGCCGGTCACCGTGTGCACCGGGCGGCCGCCGATGCCCGTTAGCCCGGCCAGGTCGGGCGGGGCAGCGTCGCCCACGGCGTAGACGTAGGTCAGGTCCACGGCTCAGTCCTTCCCGCGTGCCGGGCGACGGGTGGTGGTCGTGCGGCGCCGCCGGGTGGCGGCGGGACGGGTGCGACGGGGTGGGGCCTCGGGTCCGTCCCCGTCCTGTTCCGCGCCGGCCCGGCCCCGGTGACCGGCCGGGTCTGGTCCGTCGTCGGGTTCGTCCTCGCCGGGTTCGTCCTCGCCGGGTCCGTCCTCGCCGGGTCCGTCGTCATCGGTCTCGTCGGCCGGTCCGTCGGCCGGTCCGTCGGCCGCGTCGTCGGCGGCGGTCCCGTCGGTCTCGGCGTCGGTCTCGGCGTCGGCGACGGCCCGGTCGATCGACCTCTCGACGGCGGCGTCGTCGGCCCGGGCCGATGCCCCGTCAGGACCGTCGTGGGTGTCGTCGGACGGCGCGGACCGCTCGTCGGCGGGGAGCAGGCGTTCGAGGCGCTCCACCCGGTCACGCAGCCGTGCGTTCTCCTCCTCCAACTCGTCGCGGCCGCCCGACAGCGTCGGGTCGCGCTCCCACCAGTCGATGCCCATCTCCTTGGCGCGGTCCACCGAGGCCACGACCAGCCGGATCTTGATGGTCAGCAGCTCGATGTCGAGCAGGTTCACCTGGATGTCGCCGGCGATGACGATGCCCTTGTCCAGGACGCGCTCGAGGATGTCGGCCAGGTCGGTGCCCGACTGCCGGGGCGGTCGCTCGGTGCGGCGCTGCGGCGCACCGGGACTGCTCCAGCGGACGGCGTCGCTCATGGTCCTCCCTCAGTCGTCGTCGCCGCGGCCGCGCGGGTAGCGCCGGACCCGCTGGTACGACATCAGCTCGGCCTCGTCGTCGAGCTCGGCCTCGTAGACGGCGAGCACGTCGGAGGAGTCGGGGATGCGCTCGGTCTCGACGACCTCGACACCGACCAGCCAGCTGTCGTCCTGCCTGCGGACGAACGTGACCCCCTCCGGTGCGCGGCCGGTCATCTCCGCGATCTGTTCGACGGCGGCGCGGGCGGCCGCGCGGGCGCCGATGCGACGCCGGGGCGGGTCGGGTCGCGCCTCCGGCTCCGCGTCCTCAGGCTCCTCGCCCTCTGTCACCTCGTCGTCCGGTCCCTCGTCCTCGGGGGAGTCGTCCTCGTCGAAGCCGTCCTCCTCGTCGTCACCGAGCTGGTCCACGATCACCTCGGGCTCGGGCTCCCTCTCCTCCTCGGACTCGGGATCGGGATCGGGATCGGGCTCGTCGTCGGAGTCGTCGTCGGAGTCGAGGTCGGTCTCCCGGTCGTCCCCGGTATCGGTGTCGGCCTCGTCCCCGGTCCCGTCGTCGGCTCCCGTGTCGTCCAGGACCTCCTCGTCCCGGTCGCCCACCGGCTCCCGGTCCGGCTCGTCGCGGCCGGCACGTCCCCGCCGCGGGCCTCCGCCCGCCGGGCGACGCCGCCGCTGTGGGGGCTGCTCCTCCGTGTCGTCACGGCGACGACGCGGCGCCGCCGGGGCACGGTCGTC
>NZ_WWFY01000337.1:0-9650 GCF_009864975.1 Pseudonocardia sp. SID8383 | reverse complement strand
GGCCGCGGGCGGTCGTCGTCGGGGGCGGGATCGCCGGGTTGGCCGCGGCGACCGGGCTGGCCGAGCGCGGCGTCGCCGTCGAGGTGCTGGAGCGCGAGCCCTACCTGGGCGGCCGGGTCGGTGGCTGGTCGGAGACGCTGCCCGACGGCACGCCGGTGTCGATGAGCCGCGGCTTCCACGCGTTCTTCCGGCAGTACTACAACCTGCGCGCGCTGCTGCGCCGCGGCGACCCCGGACTGGAGCGGCTGGTGCCGCTGGAGGACTACCCGCTCGTCGACGCCCAGGGGCGCCGGGACACCTTCCGCGGGTTGCCGCGCACGCCCCCGTGGAACGCCGTGCTGTTCGCGCTGCGCAGCCCCACGTTCCGCCCGTCGGACCTGCTGCGGCTCGACGCCCGCGCCGCCGCGCCGCTGGCCGCGGTCAGCGTGCCCGGCATCTACGAGGCGATCGACCACCTCGACGCGCAGAGCTTCGTCGAGTCGATCAACTTCCCGCCCGCGGCCCGGCACCTGGCGTTCGAGGTGTTCTCCCGCAGCTTCTTCGCGCCGCCCTCGACGATGTCGGCCGCCGAGCTCGCGACGATGTTCCACATCTACTTCCTCGGCTCCTCCGAGGGCCTGATGTTCGACGTGCCCGACGCGGGCTTCGACACAGCGCTGTGGGAGCCGCTGCGCCACTACCTGACCACCCGCGGTGTCACGTTCCGGACCGGGGTCACGGTGTCCTCACTGGAGCGAGGGGGGTCCGTCGACGGTGGACGGTTCCACGTGAATCATTCCGCCGGCGGTACCGCAGCCGACGCCGTGGTCCTCGCGACCGACGTGCGCGGGCTGCGCTCGGTCGTCGCCGCGTCCTCCGACCTCGGCGAGCAGGTCTCCACCGTCGACGGGCCCGGCGCGCTGGACCGCTGGCGCGCCGACGTCGCCGCGCTCGGCAGCGCGCCACCGTTCCTGGTGCAGCGGCTGTGGCTCGACACCCCGGTCGACGCGTCCCGGCCGCCGTTCCTGGGCACCGGCGGGCTCGACCCGCTCGACAACATCTCCGTGCTCGACCGCTACGAGCACGACGCGGCCGGCTGGGCCGCCCGCCACGGCGGTTCGGTGGTGGAGCTGCACGCCTACTCGGCGGCCCCGCCACCCGGCGTCGACGACGACGCCTGGACCGCCGGGCTGCGCGAGCGCTGCGTCGCGCGACTGCACGAGCTCTACCCGGAGACCGCGCGGGCCCGCGCGGTCGGCGAGCTCGTCCAGTGGCGCGAGGACTGCCCGATGTTCGGCGTCGGCGACTTCGCGCGGCGGCCCACCGTCGCCACCCCCGTCGACGGCCTGGTGCTGGCCGGCGACGGCGTCCGGATCGACCTGCCGGTCGCGCTCATGGAGCGCGCCGCGAGCACCGGCTGGCAGGCGGCGAACCGGCTGCTCGCCGGCTGGGGCCTGGCCGGCCACCCGCTCGAGACCGTCCCCACCAGCGGCCGCCTCGGTCCGCTGCGGCGCGCCGCCGAGTACGCGATGCGCACCTGACACCCGTCGAAGGACACCACGTCATGACCCTGCTCTCCCGTCTCACCGCGAACTGGCCGTCCCACTGGCCGCTGCAACCGCTGCCGTCCCAGAAGTGGGCGGCGCAGAAGCCGACCTACGCCGGCGCGGACCCGAAGCTGATCTCGGCCGCGCTGGAGCGGGCGCAGGCGCGCCCGTCGGGGAACTGGTTCGTGGTCGCCGCGAGCCGGGAGATCCGCGGCGACCGGCCGCTCGGCGTGCGCATCGGCGGGGTCGAGCTCGTCGCGTGGCGGGAGGAGGACGGGACGGTGCGCGTGGGTCCCGGCGCCTGCCCGCACCTCGGTGCGCCGATGGCTCTGGCGGCAGTCGACTGCGGCGAGCTGGTGTGCCGCTGGCACGGGCTGCGCCTGGGCGCCCGGTCCGGCCCCGGCTGGGCGGTGCACCCCGTCCACGACGACGGGGTGCTCGTCTGGGCGCGGCTCGACGACGTCGGCGGTGAGGAGCCGACCGACGCCCCGGTCGTCCCGGCCCGCCCGGCCGGCGCGGTCCTCGACGCCGTGACCACCCTGGTCGGGGTGTGCGAGCCCGAGGACATCGTCGCCAACCGGCTCGACCCGTGGCACGGCGCCTGGTTCCACCCGTACTCGTTCCAGAAGCTGACGGTGGACTCCGCGCCCGCCGTCACCGACGTCGACGAGTCCGACGACCGCTTCCTGGTCACCGTCACCTTCAAGGTCGGTCCGGGGCTCGGCGTCCCGGTGCGGGCGGAGTTCGTGTGTCCGGAGCCGCGGACGGTGGTGATGCGCATCGTCTCCGGCGAGGGCGTCGGCTCGGTCGTCGAGACCCACGCGACCCCGCGCGGCACCGACCGCGACGGGCGGCCCCGGACCGCGGTGATCGAGGCCGTCGTCGCCGGGTCGGACCGGCCCGGGTTCTCCGTGGCCTCGAAGCTCGCCCCGGCGATCCGCCCGGCGATGGCCGCGGCCGCAACCCGGCTGTGGCGCGACGACCTCGACTACGCCGAGCGCCGCTACGCGCTGCGCGCCCGGTAGGACCGTCGGCGCTGGGCGAAGCCGCGCCGGGCCACGGTGACGGCCGGCACCGAGACGACCGCCACCGACACCATGGAGTACGCCGGTGAGACCGGCGACCCCGTCGTGTCGAGCAGGGTCGTGAACACCAGCGGTGCGGTGCCGCCGACCTGCAGGACGCCGACGTTGTAGGCGATCGACATCCCGGCGGCGTGCAGCTCGTCGCGCACGGCCACCAGTGCTCACGGTGTCGGTCACGGCGGCGCTCAGAACGCATCCGCCGTCCGGGGCATCGTGGCGAGTGGAGCAGGGCCGGCGCGGTGGATCGGGGCCACCGGAGACGGGGCTGGACGTTCATGATCAGTTTCTCGGAGGGGATCGGTGCCACATACGGCACCGATCCCCCCCCCGGACGACGATCATGGGTCCCGCCCACCCTGGAGCGTCCACGCAACGCGCAGCCGGTCGCGGACGCGGGGCCGGCGGAGTCGTCAGGCCACCGGCAGCCCGGCCGGTCCGGCCTTGCGCAGCTCCCGCGGAGGCCTCCCGAACCAGCGCCTCGACGCACGGGACAGCGCCGACTGCTCCGCCAGCCCGATCATCGCCGCGACCTGGGTGAACGGGAGGTCGGTCCGCAGGATCAGGCGCTCGGCGGTGTCCCGGCGGGCGTCGTCGACGACCTGCTCGAACGTCGTCCCCTCCACCGCGAGGTGACGTTGCAGGGTGCGGGGGTGCACCCGCAGCAGCCGGGCGACGGAGCCGATCCGCACCGGCCCAGACCCCAGCGACCGGTCGACGGCCGCCCGTACCCGGTCGGTGACGGTGCGCCCGGGCCGGTCGAAGTGGGTCTCCAGGTACTCGATGGCGATGGCGCGCACGGTCTCGTCGCCGCCGGCCAGCGGTCGTCGCACGAGATCGGCGGGCACCCGCAGCACGGCGGCGGGCCGGTCGAAGCGGACCTCGGCGCCGAAGAAGCCCCGGAAGCGGTCGGCGTCGGCGGGAGCGGTGTGCGGCAGGTGCACCGACCGCAGCCCGTAGGGCCCGCCCGACAGCAGCCCGACGATCCGGTGCAGCACCCCCACGCCCAGGTCGGCGACCTGCGGCGGGAGCGGGTCGGTGCTGCCGTACTCCAGCCCGGTCACCCCGGCGACGCCCTCCGGGTCGGCGACGGCGCCGATCGTCAGCGCCGGACTGTGCACGTAGAGGTAGCGCGAGGCGCAGTCGAGCGCGTCGCCGAGGGTCGCCGAGTTCTGGACGGCGACGGCGAGCGGCCCGAGGATCTCCGGGCCCTGCCGCTGCGCGAGGCGCAGGCCCAGGTCGCCGCACCCGAGCTCGGCGGCCGCGGTCTCCAGCACCCGGGCCACCGACCTGGTCGGGACCAGCGCGTCCGGGTCGGTCCCCTCGACGGCGTCGATCGGGATGCGGAACCGTGCGAACAGCGCCGCTCCGTCGCCGCCCAGCTCGCCGACCAGCGCGACGAGCCCCCGCAACGCCCTCGCCCGGGTGAGTGATCCGGTGCCCATGTCGTACGAGGGTAAGTTGTTGTCGCGCCAGGTCAAGTTACTCCGGGTAGGTTTAGGGCAGACTGGATCTCGGTCGACAGAGGTAGTCAGCGCGGACGCGCCCGATGAGGAGGACCACATGACGCAGGCCGGCACGACGCCCGCTCCGGACAGCACCGCCGTCGAGCACCGCGACGTGATCATCGTCGGGGCCGGGCTCTCCGGCATCGGCGCCGCGGCCCGGCTGCACCAGGAGCTGCCCGGCAAGGACTACGCGATCCTCGAGGGCCGCGAGAACATCGGCGGCACCTGGGACCTGTTCCGCTACCCGGGCATCCGCTCGGACTCGGACATGTTCACCCTGGCCTACCCGTTCCGGCCGTGGCGCGAGCCGAAGTCGATCGCCGACGGCGCCGACATCCGCCGCTACATCACCGAGACCGCCCGCGAGTACGGCGTGACCGAGCGGATCCGCTTCGGCACGAAGGTCGTCGGTGCGTCCTGGGACTCGGCCACTGCGCGCTGGACGGTGGACACCACCACCGCGCAGGGCCCGAAGCGCTACACCTGCTCGTTCCTGTTCATGTGCTCGGGCTACTACGACTACGACAAGGGCTTCCAGCCGGAGTTCCCGGGCCGGGAGGACTTCGCCGGCACCTGGGTGCACCCGCAGTTCTGGCCGGAGGACCTCGACTACACCGGCAAGAAGGTCGTCGTCATCGGGTCCGGCGCCACCGCCGTCACGCTGATCCCCTCGCTGGCCGCGAAGGCCGGGCACGTCACGATGCTGCAGCGCTCGCCGTCGTACCTCACGGTGCTGCCCAGCAAGGACCCGGTCGCCGACCAGCTGCGCCGCTTCCTGCCCGCGAAGGTCGCGCACGCCATCCTGCGGCTGCAGTACGTGACGCTGACCCAGGCGTTCTACCAGCTCGCCCGGCGCCGCCCGGAGCGTGTGAAGAAGGTTCTGCGCGGCCTCGCGCTGAAGTTCCTCAAGGACGAGTCCTACGTGGACAAGCACTTCACCCCGAGCTACGACCCGTGGGACCAGCGCCTGTGCGTCATCCCGGAGGGCGACTTCTACAAGTCGATCAACCGGGGTGACGCCTCGGTCGTCACCGACCACATCGAGCGGATCACCGAGAAGGGCATCCGGCTGCGGTCGGGCGAGGAGCTGGAGGCCGATGTGATCGTCTCGGCGACCGGCCTGTCGCTGAGCCCGCTGGGCGGCATCACGATCCACGTCGACGGCGAGCAGGTCGACATCGGCAAGACCGTCACCTACCGCGGCCTGATGCTGTCGGGCCTGCCGAACCTGGCGTTCTGCATCGGCTACATCAACGCGTCCTGGACGCTGCGCGCCGACCTCGTCGCCCGCTACGTGCCCAAGCTGCTCGCGCTGATGGACCGCGACCAGATCGCCGTCGCCACGCCGGCGCCGACCGCGTCCCCGGACCGGCCGCTGCTCGACATCGAGTCGAACTACGTGAAGCGCTCGGAGCACCTGTTCCCGCGCCAGGGCCGCAAGGACCCGTGGCGGCTGCACCAGAACTTCTTCCTCGACGCCGTCGGGCTCGGCCGCGCCGACCTCAAGCGGGACATGATCCTCACCCCCGCCTCGGCGCTCGGTGCCCGCGACGCCCGCGTCCCCACCCCGACCGCGTCCGGCATCGCCGCGGATACCGTCGCCACCCCGGCGACCGCACAGCAGGAGGTGGCCTCCTGATGGCCCGCTCACCGTTCCGCTTCGCCGAGGGCACCGCCGTCGTCACCGGTGCCGCCGGTGGCATGGGCGAGCACGTGGCCCGCCTGCTCGCCGAGCGCGGCAGCGACCTCGTGCTCGTCGACCGCGACGGCGACCGGCTCGACACCGTCGCGTCGGCGATCCGCGCGAAGCACCCCGGCCTGTCGGTGACCACCGAGACCGTCGACCTGGCCGACCGCGACGCCGTCGACGCGCTGTCGACCCGGATCCTCGCCGGCCACCCGGAGATCAGGCTGCTGGTCAACAACGCCGGCGTCGCGCTCGGCGGGGACTTCGCCCGGCTGACCCTCGACGAGTTCGACTGGGTCATGGACGTCAACTTCCGCGCCCCGGTGCGGCTGACCCACGCCCTGCTGCCCGCGCTGACCGCACGGCCCGGCGCGCACGTGGTCAACGTGTCCAGCCTGTTCGGGCTGATCGCCCCGCCCGGGCAGTCGGCGTACTCGTCGTCGAAGTTCGCGATCCGCGGCTTCTCCGAGGCGCTGCGCGCCGAGCTCGCCCAGGTGGGCACCACCGTCACCACGGTGCACCCGGGCGGCATCAGGACCGGGATCGCCGCCGGCGCCCGGGTCGGGGTCAACATCCCGGCCGAGGAGGCCGAGCGCGGCAAGAAGGACTTCGAGAAGCTGCTGACCTTCCCCGCGGAGAAGGCCGCCGAGCTGATCGTCGACGCGATCGCGAAGCGCCGCCCGCGGCTGCTCATCGGGATCAGCGCGAAGGTCCCGGACCTGCTGGCCCGGCTCGCCCCGGCGAACAGCATCCGGATCTTCGCGAAGCTGGTGGGCGCCTCGGGGAACGCGAAGGCGGCGCGCACGCGATGACCCTCCCGCAGACCCGCTTCGTCGACGTCGGCGGCACCCGGATCCGGGTCCGCGAGACCGGCGACCCCGCCGGTGAGCCGGTCCTGCTGCTGCACGGGATCGGCCGCAGTCTGGAGGACTGGGACCCGCAGCACGAGTTCCTGTCCCGGTACCGGGTGGTCGCGCTCGACCTGGCCGGGTTCGGCCACTCCGACCGGGTGCCCGGCCCGGCGACGCTGGAGAAGCTCGCCGACACCGCGCTCGCCACCCTCGACGCGCTCGGCGAGACCCGGCCGGCGCACGTCATGGGCAACTCGCTCGGCGGCGCCGTCGCGCTGCTGATCTCCACCCGGCACCCCGAGCGGGTCGTCTCACTGGTGCTGGCCGACCCCGCCGGGTTCGGCGCCGAGGTGACCCCCGCGCTGCGGGTCATCGGGGTGCCGCTGCTGGGCCGGTTCCTGCTGGGCCACCTGGACGCCACGGCGGCGCGACGCTCGGAGCGGTCCCTGTTCGTCGACGGCTCCCTGGTCACCGACGAGCGGGTCGCCCGCGCCGTGGAGATCGCGCGGCGGCCGGAGTTCGCCCGGACCTTCGCCGAGGTCGCGGCCGAGCTGGGCACCGTCCGCGGGGTCCGGCCGGGCTGGCGGCGCGCGCTGCTCGACGCGTTCGCCCGCGCCCCGAAGCCGACCCTGGTCGTGTGGGGTGAACGGGACCTGATCCTGCCCGCGGCCCAGCTGCGCGCGGCGGGCCGGCTCCCGCAGGTCACGACACACGTGTTCGGCCGGGTGGGACACATGCCCCAGATCGAGGTGCCCGGGGCGTTCGCGACGCTGGCGTGCGATCACCTCGCCCGGGCGGGGCGGCGGACCAGCATCTCCAGCGACAGCCGCGCCGGCACCAGGTAGGGCAGGACCACGGCGGGCGGGCCGTGCACGGTCAGCCAGGTCCGGGTACCGGCCCCGGACGGCCGCACGCCGTGGTCCAGGCTCAGCCGCACCCGGTTCAGCGGGGAGGCGCCGGCGCCGAGGGCGACGTCCCAGGCCCAGGTGCGGGCGCGCTCGTCGACCTCGGTGACCGCGAAGGACACCGTGACGCCGAGCGGGCCGCGGACCTGCCCGGTCACGCCGGGGCGTATCCGGTCCGCCGCGGTGTCGACACCGAGGATGTAGGGCGCCCACTCCGGCCAGCGGGCGGGCACGGCGTAGCGCTCCCAGACCTCGTCGGCGGGCTGCGGGCCGCGGGCGTGCAGTGTCAGGCGCATCGACGACGATCCTGGCGGCTGCGCGCCCCCGCCGCGCGACGGGCCGGTTGCGGCCGTAGCGTCGGGTTCATGCGGATCGCCCCGTGGCTGGCCGCCCTGGTCACGCTCCCCCTGCTCGCCGCCTGCGGTACCGGTCCCAACCCGGTGACCAACGCGCTGTCCGGCGCCGAGGCCCCGGTCGCCGCGGCGGGCGCGGACCTGGTGCCGGTCACGGTGTCGGTGCCGCCCGGGGCCGCGACCGCCCCGTTCGACGAGCCCCGCGAGGCGCTCGTCCCGGCCGGGTGGACGGTGTCGGTCCTCGCCCGCGTCCCGAACGCCCGGCTGGCCGTCTGGACCCCGGACGGCGAGCTGCTCGTCTCGGTGCCCGACGACGGCCGGGTGCTGGCGCTGTCGCGCACCGGTGAGCAGCGGCCGTTGCTCGACGGGCTCACCCAGCCGCACGGGCTCGCGTTCTCCCCGGACGGCGGCACCCTCTACGTCGCCGAGTCGAACCAGGTGTCGGCGTACGCCTGGGCCCGCGGCGCGGCGACCGGGCGGCGGGTCGTCGTCCCCGGCCTGCCCGACGCCAACTCCCCCGACCTGCGCGGCGCCTACGGCCACGAGCTGAAGTCGGTCACCGTCGGCCCGGACGGCGCGGTCTACGTCTCGGTCGGGTCGACCGGCAACATCTCGGTCGCCGACCGGGACGCCACTCCCCCGCGTGCGTCGATCCTGCGGATGCCGCCCACCGGCGGGCCCGCCGCGCCGTTCGCGACCGGGGTCCGCAACGGCACCGGGCTGGCCACCGCGCCCGACGGCTCGGTCTGGACCGCGGTCAACGGCCGCGACAACGTGCCCTACCCCTACGACCGGCCCTACGGCGACGCCGGCGCCTCGTCGTTCGGGAAGGTCGTCGACGCCTACGTCACCGACCATCCGGCCGAACCGCTGGCCCGGCTCACCCCGGGCCGCGAGCTGGGCTGGCCGTTCTGCAACCCGGACCCGGACACCGACCCGGGCGTCGCCGGCTCCGCGCAGGACTTCACCGACGTCGGTCTGGTCGCCGACGCCGAGCTGAACCCCGGCGGGCGCGCGATGGACTGTGCGGCGCTGGCCCCCGTGGAGCAGTCCTTCCCGGCGCACTCGGCACCGCTGGGGCTGTCGTTCACCGACGGGGTGCTGCCCGCGCCGTACGCGGCCGGGGCCCTGGCCGGGGTGCACGGCTCCTGGAACGCCGACCCGCCGAGGGCCCCCGAGGTGTCGTTCTTCCCCTGGCGGGACGGGCGCCTCGGCGCGCAGCAGACGCTGGTCGGCGGGTTCCAGGACCCGTCCGGAGCGCGTTGGGGCAGGCCGGTCGCGGCCGTCGCCGGGCCGGACGGCGCGGTCTACGTGACCGACGACGACGCCGGTGCCGTCTACCGGGTGGCGCCACCCGGCCGGTGAGCAGCCCGCCCGTGACCGGGGCCGCAGTCGGCCCGGCCGCCCGCGGCGCCGGGGTAGGTTCACCCCGGTCGCCCGAGGGCGGACGACCGGGGAGGGTACGGGGCGATGCGGATCGTGGACTGGGCCGGCGACGACGAGGGCGGCCCGGCGGTGGTCCTGCTCGACCAGCGCGCGCTGCCCGGCGCGACCGAGCACCTGTACCTGCGCACCGTCGACGAGCTGATCGAGGCGATCCGGTCGCTGGCCGTGCGCGGTGCCCCGAGCCTGGGCATCACCGGCGCCTTCGGGGTCGCGCTGGCCGCGTCCCTGCACGGCACGGCGACGCCGGTCGCCGTCGCCGCGGTGCGGTCCGCGGCCGAGCGGATCGCCGTCG
>NZ_WWFY01000336.1:0-16053 GCF_009864975.1 Pseudonocardia sp. SID8383 | reverse complement strand
CAGCGGTGTCCGGGGCGGCCGTCGCCAGCGTTGCGAAGGCCCTGGCCAGCCCGGCCGGGGTGGTGCCGAACAGCGGGGCGCCGCAGCCGTCGACGGTGGTGACGCCGACCGGCACCCCGGTCAGCTCGGCGACGGTCTCCCGGACCAGCCGCTGCAGCGGGTGCGCGGGGTCGCGGTAGCCGGCCGTCGGCCACCCCGCGGACACGCAGGCGGCGAGCATCGCGGCGTGCTTGCCCGAGCAGTTCTGCAGCACCGGCGACGGTCCCGCCCCCGCCGCGCGGACGGCCGCCGCAGCCGCCGGCCCCAGCGGAAGGTCCGGGGTGTTGTCCAGGTCGGCCTCGTCCAGCCCGGCACCGGTGAGGATGCGCCGGACACCGTCGACGTGGCCGGGCTCGCCGGAATGCGAGGCGCAGGCCAGTGCCAGCAGCTCGCCGTCGAGGTCCAGCCCGGCCCGCAGCATCGCCACCGCCTGCACCGGCTTCAGCGCCGAGCGCGGCAGGAACGCCACGTCCGGGTCGCCGGAGCCGGTCACGGTGCCGTCGCGGTGGTGCACCGCGACGGTGCCCAGGTGCACCGACTCGACCGTGCCGTCCCGCTCGACGACGGCCAGCGGGACGGCGGCCGCGAGGACGGGCAGGACGGTCGGCGCGGTGGCGGGTCCGGGGGTGCTCACCGGCCCGACGCTACGTCCCGCACCGTGGGCGCAGCCGTCGGCCTCGGGCGGGAACCGGTGCCGGGCCGAGCCCGAGCGCCCGCTCCAGCTCCGGAGACGGGTGGACCGGTACCGGGCCGTAGGCGTTGCCGCGGGCGGAGCGCCGGCGCACCGCGGGCACCCGCATCAGCAGCCGGACGAACGCCGGCGGGGTGATGGTGCGCCCGCGCTCGCGGGCCCGTGCCACCCCGCGCTCGATGCGGACCTGCTGGGCCTGCACGGACACGATCGCGGGCTCCCGCTCGGCCTGGACCGCGGCGAGCGTCGCGGTGCCGACCGTGCCCGCCCGCAGTGCGGGGACCAGGTGGTTCGCCGCGGCGAGCGCATCCTGCAGGGCCATCAGGATCCCGTTGCCGCCGACCGGGGAGATGACGTGCGCGGCGTCGCCGATCAGCAGCAGCCCCGGTCGGTGCCAGGTCGGGACGCGCGAGATGTCGACCGACAGGAGCGTCGCCTGGTTGAGATCGGTGAGCAGCCCGACCCGGTCGGCGAGCCACGGCACGCGCTCGGCCACCTCGCGCCGCACGTACTCCACGCCTGCCTCGCGCAGCGCCGGGTAGCCGCCCTTGGGCAACGACAGTCCGACCTGCCAGCGGCCCGGGCCGCCGAGCAGCCCGACGTAGTGGCGGGTGCCCAGGAACAGGTCGACGTCGGCGTCCGGCGGGTCACCGTCGCGGTGGGGGAGCGCGAACCACAGCAGGTCGGTCGTCGCGCCCTGCGACCGTGCGGTCAGCCCGGCCAGCGACCGGATCCTGGAGAACCGGCCGTCGGCGGCGACGACCAGGCCCGCCGCGAGCTCCTCGCCGGACCGCAGCCGCACCCCGCGCACCGGGTCGTCGGCGGTGCCCGCCCCGAGCAGTCCGGTGACGGCGGCCCCGGTGCGCAGCTCGAAGGCCGGCAGCGCGGCGGCCTCCGCGGCGAGGAAGTCCAGGAAGCGGGCCTGCGGCATCAGGGCCACGTAGTCGTACGGGGTGTCGAGCAGGCCGTAGTCGGTGGTGGTCACCACGCCCCTCGGCGTGCGGAACCGGAACTGACGGGCCGGCACGTGGGGCAGCGCGAGCAGCCGGTCGGTCAGCCCGAGGCGGTCGAGCAGCTCCAGGGTCCACGGGTGCAGGGAGTCGCCGCGGAAGTCGCGGTCGAAGTCCCGGTGGCGTTCGAGCAGCGTCACCGGCAAGCCCGCCCGGGCCAGCAGGTAGGCGAGCAGCATGCCGCCGGGGCCACCGCCCGCGACGATCGTCCGTTCCGCGGTCACCCGGCCATGTTAGCTCACTGAACGAGTATCTTGCTCGTCGAGAGAGTTGAACTGGGGGAGCGGTCGGCGACACAGGAAGGTGCGGGCGGGCGGCGGGTTGCGCCACTCGGTCGCGGTCTCCACGACCTCGTCGAAGTGGGTGTCGAGCAGGTCGCGCAGCACCTGCACCCGGTTCGGCAGCGCCATCCAGGTGATGATCATGCTCATCACCCCGCCCGGGACCAGTCGGCGCGCGATCGTGCCCATGACCTGCAGGCGCAGGGTCTGGGGGAACACCGCCCACGGCAGGGTCGAGACGAACGCGTCGACCTCGGTGATGCCGGCCTCGTCGAGGATCCGGTCCAGGTCGGCGACGTCGCCCTGGACGACCTCCAGCCACGGCTTGTGCCGGCGCAGGTGCGCGACCAGCTCGGAGTCGATCTCGATCGCGAGGTAGCGCGCGTGCGGCCCGAGCCGCTCGCGGATCGGCTCGGCGAGCACCCCCGGTCCGGCGCCGAGTTCGACGACGACGCCGTTCGTCCCGCGCGGGACGACGGCGGCGAGCTGGCGGCACAGCCGCCGTCCGGTGAGGAACGGGGTCGCGAGCTGGTCCATCTTCGAGAACGAGCGTTTGAGGAAGACGGCGTGGTCGGGTCGGGCCATGGGGTCCATCGTGGCGGGCGCGGGCTCCGCGGTCATGTCGGGGCGACCCGGGTCACCCGCCGCGGCCGCGACGATCGTGCGTCCTCCGGCGCCGCACCCGTCGAGCGCGACGCCGGGGGCGTCCGTGCACGCTGTACGTGTCCCGACACCGAAGGAGAGGTACCGCTGTGCCCGCACCGACCACGGAGACCCCCGCGACCCCCGCGACCGTCACGTCCGTCCGCCCGCCCTTCCACCTGGCGATCCCGGTGGACGACATCGAGGCGGCCCGGGAGTTCTACGGCACGCTGCTCGGCTTCGGCCGCGGCCGCTCCGCCGAGCGCTGGACGGACTGGAACGTCGCCGGGCACCAGGTCGTCACCCACCAGGTCGGCGAGCCGTCGGACACCCCGCGCGCCGGCGTGGCCGGGAGCAACCCCGTCGACGGCCACGACGTGCCGGTCCCGCACTTCGGCCTGGTCCTGAGCGTCCCGGAGTTCCGGGCGCTGGCCGAGCGGCTCACCGCCGCGGGCACCGACTTCGTCATCGAGCCCTACGTGCGGTTCGAGGGCGAGCCGGGGGAGCAGTGGACGATGTTCTTCCTCGACCCCGCGGGCAACGCGCTCGAGTTCAAGGCCTTCGCCGACCTCGGGCAGCTCTTCGCCGTCTGAGGTCGGGGAGGCTCCTCCCGCTCAGGACGCGCGGGCGGGGGACGGGGCCGCGGGGAACAGCGCCGCGACCCGTGCCGCCGAGGCACGGGCCCGCGCCGTCGTCCCCAGCACTCCGAGCACCACGACCGCCACCGTCAGCGGCGTCACGACCGCCCACGCCGTTGCGACCCCGGCGGCGGTGCTCGCCGCGGTGGCGACCACGGTCCCGCTGACCGCGACGCCGAACGACTGCCCGGCCTGCCTGCTCGTCGAGGCCACCGCGGCGGCGACCCCGGCCCGCTCCGGCGGCATCCCGTTCACCGCGGTGTTCGTGATCGGCGGGTTGAGCAGGGCGAACCCGCAGCCGAACACCCCGTGCGCGAGCAGGATCAGCCACAGCGGCGTCGTCGGGGAGAGCTGGGAGAAGGTGAGCGCGACCAGCACCATCGCGCTCCCGCCCAGCACCAGCGGCAGGCGTGCCCCGCGGGCGGCGACCATCCGCCCGGACAGCGGCGCGACCACCGTGGTGGCGACGGCGGCCGGCAGCAGGGTCAGACCGGCCTGCAGCGCACCGAGCCCGCGGACGTCCTGCAGGTAGAGCGCGGACAGGAACAGCAGCGAGCCGAACGCCGCGAACGCGCAGACCGCGATCACCGTCGCCGAGGCGAACGGGGCGCTCCGGAAGAACCGCAGCTCCACCAGCGGTTCGGGGTGGCGCCGCTCCCAGACGACCAGGGAGACCAGCGCGACGACGGCCAGCACCGCCAGCCCGAGCACCCCCGCCGACGACCAGCCCAGCCGCGGCCCCTCGATCACCGCTGCCACCGTCGACCCGAGCAGCGCCACCACGAGCAGCTGCCCCACCGGGTCGGCCCGCCGCGGACGGGCGGCCCGCGACTCCGGGACGAGCCGCGCCGTCAGGATCCAGGCCGCCAGCACGACGGGGATGTTCACCCAGAAGATCGCCCGCCAGCCGACGGTGTCCACGAGCAGCCCGCCGAGCACCGGGCCGACGCCGAGCGAGATGCCGACCATCGCGCCCCACACCCCGATCGCGCGGGCCCGCTCCCGGACGTCGGTGAAGACGTTGGTGATGATCGACATGGCGACCGGGTTGAGCATCGCGCCGCCGAGCGCCTGGACCACCCGTGCCCCGATCAGCCAGCCGACCGTCGGGGCCAGGCTGCACAGCAGCGACCCGACCCCGAACAGGACGAGCCCGGTCTGGAAGACGCGGCGGCGCCCGACCCGGTCGGCCGTCGCACCGGCCAGCATCAGGAAGCAGGCCAGCACCACGGTGTAGGCGTCGACGGTCCACTGCAGCTCGGTGATCGAGGCGCGCAGGTCGGTGACCAGGGCGGGGAGCGCCACGTTGATGATCGTGACGTCCATCGAGACGATCAGGATGCTGGTGCACAGCACGGCCAGGATCAGCAGCCGGTGCCGCCGCCCCGCGGGACCGGCCGGCACGACGACGTCGTTTCCCACGGCATCTCCTTGTCCGGAGCTAACGAACCGGTGTCGACCCTAGCCCGCCTCGCGGCGCAGGGTCCGGCGACGGCGACCGGGCGCACCCTCCGGCCCCGGCGGGTGGGTGACGGCGTGCCGGGCTCCAGGCGTCCACAGGTGGGCGGTGCAGAACTCGGCGAGCGGGTCGACCGCGGCGTCGACCACCGTGAGGTGGCCGGAGCGAGGCTTCCGCCCCGGACGTGCCGGACGGTCCGCCCGGTGCCCCCGCGACGGATGACGTAGATCGGGCCGGGGTGGGTGACGCCCGCCGGCCGGGTCGGCATGCTGTCGGCAGGGGCGTGGGCGCGGGAGGAGCATCGATGGTGGAGGCGGGGCCGTTCGTGTCCTGGTCCACGCTGGCGCGCCACGCCCCGGACGGTCTGGCGGTCGTGGACCCGGACGGTCTGTTCCTTCAGCTGAACGACGCTGCGGTCGTCCTGTGCGCCCGCCCCCTCGACGATCTGATCGGGATGCCGGCGCCCTTCGAGCTCTCACGGAACCCACAGGTCGATCCCCTCGCCCTCCTCGACGAGGGCGGGACGGAGCAGGTCTGCCTGTGGGCTCCGGTCGCGGGGGTGCGTCGGGAGTTCGCCTACCGCACGCGACCGCTGCCCGACCACTCCGGGCTCACCGTCGTGACCTTCCGGGACGTGGGCGAGGAGCGCCACCGGCAGCGGCGGGTGACCGCCATCGCCCGCGCCTCGGCGACGCTCGCCTCCGAGGGGTCGATCACCGCCACCCTGGACGCCCTCGCCGGGGAGGTGCTCCAGGCCGATGCGCTGGCCGGGGTGCAGATCCTGACCCTGGACCGGTCGGGCGAGGCTCTCCGGATCATGGGCTCGGCCGGCTTCCGGCGCTGGCCGGACTTCTTCGAACGCCTCGTGCAGTGCCGGGAGCGCGGCGCCGGACTGCGGATGCTGGACGCGTTCGAGCAGCGCGAGCCCGTGGTCGTCGCCGACCGCTGGGCGTCCATCCAGGAGGACCCGGCCTGGCAGCCCCTGCACGAGTATCTCGGGGAGCTCGACTGGAACTGGTTCGCCAGCGTCCCGCTCCTGGTCCGGGGTCGCTCGGCGGGCATCCTCAACGCCTTCTTCGCCCCGGGACAGGTCGTCGGCGGTCGCGCGGTCGAGTTCCTCGAGGCGATGGCTGAACAGGCCGCGGTGGCGGTGGACTACGCCTCGCTGCTGCAGAACGAGCGGGAGCTGGCCCGGCGCGGGGAACGCCAGAAGTTGGCGCGCGACCTGCACGACTCCATCGTGCAGCAGGTGTTCTCGATCGGGATGCAGGCCAAGTCGATGGCCGTCCTCGGCGGACGTGGCGACACCGTGTCCGCCGACAGCGTGCGCCGTATCGCCGACGAGGTGGGCCTGCTCGCCCGCACGGTCCTGGCGGACCTGCGAGCGATGGTGCACGAGCTGCGGCCCTCGGCCCCGCCGCAGCCGGGGTTGGAGGAGGCGGTCCGGGCCCTCGTGGAGAGCAGCACCAACCGGACCGGGCTGCGCTTCAGCCTCAGGATCCAGCAGGGACTGGCCAGGGTGCCGCCCGAGATGGCCGAGGACGTCTACCGCATCCTCGCCGAGGCCGTCCACAACGTCGTCAAGCACGCGAAGGCGGGCCGCGTGACGATCCGGATGGGCGTGCACGACCACACGCTGACGATCACGGTGGCCGACGACGGCCGCGGCCTCGGGGCGGGTCGTGCCGGCGGCGACGAGCTCGGCGGCGACGAGCTGGGCGGCGGTTACGGCCTGACGAGTATGCGCGAGCGCGCGGAACGCTGGGGCGGCACGGTGTGCGTCCGGCCCCGGAAGGCCGGTGGCACCGCGGTGAGCGCCGTCCTGCCCCTGACGCCGAGTGACGAGGAGGGCGTCCCGGCGACGCCCGTGGACCGAGGGAACGAGGCCAGACCATGAACGCTCTCGACGGTACGACCGCGGACCGGCCCGAGGTGGTGACCCGGGTCCGGGTCCTCATCGTCGACGACCACGCCGTGGTGCGGCGGGGGATCCGGGCCTACCTGGAGGTCCTCGACGACCTCGAGGTCGCCGCGGAGGCGGCGGACGGTCAGGAGGCGCTCGAGGGTCTGGAGTCGATGGCGGCGCACTCCGAGCTGCCCGACGTGGTCCTGATCGACCTCCTGATGCCCAGGATGGACGGGGTGGTCGCGACCTCGCGGATCACCGAGCGGTTCCCCGGGGTGCGCGTGGTGGTGCTGACCAGCTTCGGCGAGATGGAACGGGTGCACGCCGCGCTCGCGAACGGTGCGTCCGGCTACCTGCTCAAGGACGCGGAGCCGGGCGAGGTGGTCGCCGCGATCCGGGCGGCGGCGAAGGGGGACGTCTTCCTCGACCCGGCCGTCGCGCGGCAGTTGACCCGGGAGATCGTCGCGCCGCCGACCGGCATCAGTGCGCTGACCGGCCGGGAGCGGGACGTGCTCATCCTGGTGGCGCAGGGCCACTCCAACCAGGCGATCGCCGACGAGCTGGTCATCAGCGAGCGGACGGCACGCACCCACGTGAGCAATGTGCTGCGCAAACTGCAGTTGACCTCGCGGACCCAGGCTGCGCTGATCGCCGTCCGGCAGGGGCTGCTGCCGCCCCAGGCCTGACGCCCGTCGCAGGAGGTCCGGCCCCCTCGCCCGATGCCCGGTTCCGGGACGGCCACCTGGACGGGCACGAGGACGCCGGCCACGGGTGACCCGGGGCCGGCGTCCTCACGACCAGTATCAGCCCGTGGCTGCGGTGCGCCACCCCGTCTGGTAGGTCTCGCGGGCCATGGCCGCGTAGGGGGCGGGGCTGACGATCGCGCGGACGGCGAGCTGTTCGTGCGGCTGCACCGTGGTCTTGCCCGAGCCGCCGTCCGGCTCGCCCCAGATCACCGAGACCTCGGCGCCCAGCGGGACGTCCGGGTTGACGGTGGCCAGCGAGAGGGCCTTGCGCTCGTTGGCGCTGTAGCCGGTGAACAGCGAGAGACCGACGGTGTTGCCGTCGGCGTCGGTGACGGCGTCGTAGTTCGAGGAGCCGTAGTTGGCGTTGGGCAGGTCGAAGAACTGGTAGCCGGGTCCCTCGGTGACCGGTGAGGCGAGGAGCCTCGCGACGTCCTCGGTGTTCCACTCGAGGGTGACCTTGCGGCGCTGGGTGGCGGGGTCGACGGCCTCCAGCGCGCTGCGGCCGATGAAGTCGTGGTCGAACTTCACGAATCCGCCGTAGCCGAGCTCCCAGGGGTTGAGGTAGTAGTCCTCGATCCGGTCGGAGACGAAGCTGCCCGCGAGGGCGTTGATGGCCTCGTAGCTGTTAGGACCGAGCCACTCGCGGTAGGGCCGCAGCTCCTCGCTGGTGTAGACGGCGGGCAGCGGCGAGGGGATCCATCCGGACTCGAGGGTGTTGCACGAGTAGGCGCGTGCCCCGGCGGGCTCGATGCCGAACTCGCGACCGGCCTCGAGGATCGCGTCGCGGACCTTGTCGTAGGTGCCGTACGGGCCCCAGATCTCCAGGCCGGGCGCGCCCGCCATGCCGTGGCGCAGGGTGCGGATGCGCTCCCCGGCGATGGTCATGTAGCCCATCCTGAAGAACGCGACCTGCTCGACGGGACCGCCGTTGACCTTCTCGATGACCTCCCAGGCGCGGGGGCCCTGGATCTGGAAGCGCCATACGTCGCGGGTGACCTGCTTGCCGTAGGGCCGCGACGGCGAGCGGTCGTCGTAGCGGACCTCGACGTCGTAGCTCTCGCCCTGGAACTGCAGCCAGGTCGCCACCGGCGCGCGTCCGACGAAGACGAACTCCTCCTCGTCGAGGCGGAACAGGATGCCGTCGCCGATCACGCCGCCTTCGGGGGAGACCGGCACGAACTGCTTGGCGGAGTCGACCGGGAACGTCGCGGTGGAGTTGACCCCGGTGTCGGTGAAGAGCTTCAGGGCGTCCGGTCCGGAGACCCAGAGGTTGACCATGTGGTGCGACTGGTCGAAGAGCACCGCGGTGTTCTGCCAGGCGGTGACCTCGCGGCGGAAGTTGGTGAACTCGGCCGGCACGACCGGGTAGATGTAGGCACCCAGCTGGGAGTTGCGGAGCAGCTCGACGGTGCTCCCGGACCGGTCCAGCACTTCCTGGAGATTCTTGGCGCTCATCTGCCACCCGTTCTGGTCTCGGTTGTGTTCTGCGCTGACACACGGCCGGACATGGGGGTCGACGGCCATCGTCGCCCACGCTAGGGAGGCCGGAGGGCCCGGCGGCACCGTGGAATGGCGGGAGCCGCACGGCCGGGACGGGCCGGTGCGTCTACGTCATGTGTCCCGGACGGGTCTCGACAAGCGGGCGATGGCCTGTGCGGGTCGCCGTCCTAGCGTCGGAGGGGACCGTACGGCGCGACTGCGGCGCGGGCCCGAGCCAGGGAGCATGACATGACGAGCCAGAGCAGGCCGGAGCTGCCGGGGACCTATGTCTTCGACGGGCCGACCAGCCGTCGCGGTCGCCACATGAACAAGCTGTTCATGTCGCTGGTGAGCGGGACCGCCCGCAGCGAGTTCGTCGCCGACGAGGCCGCGTACTGCGCGCGCTACGCGCTGTCCGACGAGCAGACGACCGCCGTCCTGGAGCGGGACTGGCAGGCGATGCTCGACCTGGGCGGCAGCATCTTCTACGTCTACAAGCTCGCCATGATGGACGGGCTGTCCATGCAGTACCTCGGCGGTGTGTTCACCGGGATGTCCGAGGACGAGTTCAAGGCCGCGATGCTGGCCGGAGGGCGCACCGATGTCTGAGGTGATCTGGGGGCTGGCCACGTCGCACGTCCCGTCGATCGGCGCGGCGATGGACCGCGGGATGACCGGCGAGCCGGTGTGGGCACCGTTGTTCGAGGGCTACCGGCCCGCCCGCGAGTGGCTGGCGCAGCACACGCCGGACGTGGCGATCCTCGTCTACAACGACCACGCCAACGGCGTGGACCTGGACATCGTGCCGACCTTCGCGATCGGTACCGCCGAGAGCTACGAGGTCGCGGACGAGGGCTTCGGCAGGCGCGCCGTCCCGGACGTCGTCGGTGATCCGGACCTGTCGTTCCATCTCCTGCAGAGCCTGGTCGACGACGGCTTCGACATGACCGTCTTCCAGGAGCTGGACGTCGATCACGGCTTCACCGTGCCGCTGTCGGTCTGGACGCCGGAGCCCGGTGACGCCTGGCCCTGCCCGGTCATCCCGATCATGGTCAACGTGATCCGCTACCCGCAGCCCACCGCGGCCCGGTGCTACGCCCTCGGCCGCGCCCTCGGGCGGGCGATCGCGAACTACGACGGCGTCGGCACGGTCGGGATCCTCGGCACCGGTGGCATGTCCCACCAGCTGGCGGGCGCGCGTGCCGGGTTCATCAACCCGACGTTCGACCACATGTTCCTCGAGGCGATCGGGAACGACCCGGAGAAGCTCGCCCGGCTCACCCGCGAGGAGCTGATCCGCGAGGCGGGTTCGGAGGGCATCGAGCTGATCATGTGGCTGGTCATGCGCGGCGCGCTGAACGAGCAGGTGCGCACGGTCCACTCCGCGTACCACGTCCCGGCCTCGAACACCGCCGCGGGACTGGCGCTGTTCGACAACCGGGCCTGACCGCCGTTCCGGGGCCGGCCACCAGGAGGAGCCGTGTCGATCGAACTGCCGGACCGTGTCCCCGCGTCCCGCACGGCGCTGCCGCGCACGGACCGGTGCCTGGTGATGGGGGTCCTCAACGTCACCCCGGACTCGTTCTCCGACGGCGGGCGCTACGACCGGACCGCTGCCGCCGTCGACCACGGTTCGCTGATGTGGGAGTCGGGTGCTGACTACGTCGACGTCGGCGGGGAGTCCACGCGGCCGGGCGCGGAGCGTGTGCCGGTGACCGAGGAGCTCCGTCGGGTCGTCCCGGTCGTGGAGCGGCTGGCGGCGGCCGGCGTCGCGGTCAGCATCGACACCACCCGGGCCGCGGTGGCCGAGGCCGCCGTGGCCGCGGGGGCGGTGCTGGTGAACGACGTCAGCGGAGGCCTCGCCGATCCCGCCATGGCCGGGGTCGTCGCCGCGGCCGGGGTGCCGTGGGTGCTCAACCACTCCCGCGGCGGCAGCCGGGACATGTACGCGGCGGCGGTCTACCGCGACGTGGTGCGCGAGGTCGCGGACGAGCTCCGGATGCGGATCGACGACGCCGTCGAGGCCGGTGTCGACCCGGACCGGCTCGTGCTCGACCCGGGGCTGGGGTTCGCCAAGCTCACCGAGCACAACTGGACCCTGCTGGCTCGCCTCGACGAGCTGCAGGAGCTCGGCTTCCCGGTCCTGGTCGGCTCCTCACGCAAGCGCTTCCTGGCCGACGTGCTCACGGGTGGGCGCGCCGAGGGCCCGGCGCGGCTCCGGGACGCCGCGACGGTCGCGACCACGGTGCTGGCGGCCCGGTCGGGTGCCTGGGGGGTGCGGGTCCACGACGTGGCGGCGTCGGCGGATGCGGTGCGCGTCGTCGGCCGCGCGTCCGCGACGCTCTCACGGCGCTGACCGGGCGGTGTCCGGGGCGACCCGCCGGACTCCGTCGAACCGGGTGCCGGTCCCGGCGACGAGGTCGTCGAACCGTCCCCGGGGCGCGGGTGTCTCGGGCATCGTGGGTCCTTCCCCAGATGGGCACCCGCGATCCTGCCCGGCCCACGGGACATCGGGATCGGCGCCCGGTCGGCCGCCGCCGGGCCGTGCGTCGCGCCCCGGGCAGGACATCCGACGTGGTCGCGCCGGGTCTACGTCACTTGTCCCGGTCGATCCGCGACGGCCGGCGATGCCCGGTCCGGTCATCCGCGTGATCCCTGGTGACGGGCTCGTTCCCTAGCGTCGTAGTAGGTCCGCACGACCCGGACCGGTGGCGCTGCCCGAGGTGGTCTCGCAGGCGGTGCACCGAACCAGGCCACCCAGGAGAGGTTCATACACGATCATGACGTTCGAGAGTCTTGCGGCGGCCCTCGCCCGCGTCGGGAACCCTGTCGAGCTGCTGCGCAACACCGCGGCCCGCGCGCACACGTTCCCGGTCGCCCCGGAGTTCAGCAACTGGCGTTCCGAGCAGCGGGCCTGGGCGGAGTCGTGCGCGCTGCTCGACCAGTCGCACCACATGACCGACCTGTTCCTCGAGGGTCCGGACGCGCTGCGGCTGCTCAGCGACCTGGCGGTCAACACCTTCGCGAACTTCGGGGTGAACAGGGCCAAGCAGTTCGTGGCGGTGAACCCGAGCGGGCAGCTGATCGGCGACGCGATCCTGTTCCACCTGGAGGAGGAGTTGTTCGACCTCGTCGGCCACCCGATGGTCATCGACTGGGTGCTGTTCCACCTCGAGCGCGGTGACTACGAGGTGACCGCCGAGCGGGACGACAACTCCGCCGTGCGCACGGACGGCCCGCCGAGGTTCTACCGCTACGAGCTGCAGGGCCCCACGGCGGCGGCGGTGCTCGAGCAGGCCACCGGCGCCGCGCTGCCCGACACGAAGTTCTTCCACATGGCCGACTTCACCATCGCGGGCCACGCCGTGCGCGGGCTGCGTCACGGCATGGCGGGCCAGCCCGGGTTCGAGCTGTTCGGACCGTGGGCCGACGGCGAGGCCGTCCTCGCCGCGCTGCTCGAGGCGGGCGAGGACCACGCGCTGGTCCGGGCCGGGGCGAAGGCCTACTCGACGGCCAACCTGGAGTCCGGCTGGGTGCCCGCGCCGATCCCGGCGATCTTCGGGGACGACCCGCTGCTCCAGGCCTACCGCGAGTGGCTGCCCGCGTCCGCCGTGGGTGCCATCGGCGGCAGCGTCGACTCCGACGACATCGCCGACTACTACCTGACGCCCTACGACATCGGCTACGACCGCAACGTCAAGTTCGACCACGAGTTCGTCGGTCGCGCAGCCCTCGAGGAGCTGGCGACGAACCCGCCGCGCACCAAGGTCACGCTCGTCTGGGACAACGACGACGTCACCGCCGCGATCGGCTCGCTGCTCGGCAAGGGGCCCGGCGCCAAGTACCTCGACCTGCCGAAGATCCGCTACGCGCTGCACCAGGAGGACAAGGTCCTGCGCGACGGAAAGCAGGTCGGCATCTCGCTGGACTGCGGCTACATCGCCAATGAGCGCGCCATGGTCTCGCTGGCGACCCTGGACAAGGAGCACGCCGAGCCCGGCACCGAGGTCACCGTCGTCTGGGGTGAGGAGCCCAACTCGGCGAAGCCGCAGGTCGAGGAGCACACGACCTGGACGGTCCGGGCCACCGTCGCGCCGGTGCCGTTCGTCCGGTTCGCACGCAACGACTACCGGAGCACGTGATGACCTCGGTACAGAATGAGCGGACCCCCGCGGCCGGGCGTCCGACGGGCAGACAGGCCCTCGCCCGTGCCCTGCGCGACGCGACCTACGAGATCCTCCCCTTCAGGAGCGCCGAGGAGAAGGTGCTCGCCCACGTCCCCACCGACGTCGCGCTCACCGTCACCACCACCGAGGCCAAGGGGCTCGGCCCGACGATCGACCTCGCGGTGAGGCTCGGCGAGGCCGGCTACCGGGCCGCTCCGCACCTGGCCGCCCGGCAGGTCAGGGACCGGGCGCACCTCGAGGACCTCGTCGCGCGGCTGCGCGAGGCGGGCACCGACAGCGTGTTCGTCATCGGCGGCGACGCGGCCGAGGCGGGGGAGTACCCCGACGCGCTGAGCCTGTTGCAGGCGCTGAAGGAGATCGGGCACCCGTTCTCCACCGTCGGGATCGGCGGCTACCCCGAAGGGCACGGGAAGATCAGCGACGAGCTGATCGAGGCGGCTCTGAAGGCCAAGGCGCCGCACGCCACCCAGGTCATCACCCAGCTGTGCTTCGACGGCGACACCACCGTCGACTGGGCCCGCACGGTCGCCGCCGACGGTGTCGGCCTGCCGATCCGCGTCGGCATCCCCGGCGCCGTCAGCAGGCAGAAGCTGATCCGGGTCTCGGCGGGCCTCGGCCTGGGCCAGTCCGCGAAGTTCCTGAGCAAGCAGCAGAACATGCTGTGGCGGTTCTTCCTGCCCGGCGGCTACAGCCCGAACAAGCTCATCGAGCGGCTCACCCCGGCGTTCGCCCGGCCGGACAACAACCTGGCCGGCTTCCACGTCTTCACCTTCAACGACCTGGACAGCACCGAGGCCTGGCGGCAGCGCTGGCTGGCCACGCTCTCCTGACCCGTCCACGCCACCCGAGGAGTCCTGCAGCGATGAGTGCCCAGGTGATCGACGGGCGTGCCTGCGCCCGCGCCCTCAAGGAGAGCCTGGAGGTGGACGTCGCACGCCTCCGCCACGAGGGCCTCGGTATCGGGCTGGCCACCGTCGTGATCGGTGACGAGTACAGCTCCGGCGCCTACGAGCGGCGCCTGCGCCGGCTGGCGGACGAGCTGGGCGTGACCTACTCGCCGCAGACGCTGCCCGGCGACACCGATCAGGAGGCGCTGCTCACCCGGATCGGCGAGCTCAACGCCGACCCCGCGGTGTCCGGCATCCTGGTCCTGCGCCCGCTGCCGTCACACATCGACGAGGCCGCCGTCTTCCGGGCCATCGACCCGATGAAGGACATCGAAGCGGTCCACCCGGAGAACGCCGGGCTGCTCGCCCTCGGCGTCCCACGGTTCGTGCCCTCCACGGCCGCGTCCTGCTTCCACCTGCTCGACACCTGGCTCGACTCCGTCGGCGAGGACCGTGCCGACTTCTACCACCGCGCGAACATCGTGGTGGTGGGCCGTTCGAACAACGTGGGCAAACCTGCGATCTCGCTCGGCTACGAGCGCCAGGCCACCGTGCAGTCCGTCGACGAGTGGGCCGACCGCACCACCGGGATCGGCCGGTACACCCGGTGGGCGGACGTCCTGATCGTCGCCGCGGGCAAGGCCGGGCTGATCAGGGCCGAGCACGTCGGCGAGAACGCCGTGGTCATCGACGTCGGCATCAACGCCGCCACCGGACCGGACGGCAGGGTGCACATGGTCGGCGACGTGGACCACGACGCCGTCGCCCCGCGTGTCCGCGCCCTCACCCCGGTGCCGGGCGGTGTCGGCCCGGTCACCGACGTCTGGCTGCTCCGCAACACGGTCACCGCGGCCCGCCTGCTCGCGGGCCGGCCGATCGACCTGGCCCGGCCGTCCCTGCCGACGCCGGCGCGCGTACTCCTGGAGGCATCGTGACCCCGCCCCTGGGCGCCCAGCACGGCGCTCTGCTGCTGTCCTGCCCCGACGCACCCGGCATCGTGCACGCCGTCACCGGCCTGCTCGCCGAGGAGCGGTGCACCATCGTGCAGAGCGCGCAGTTCGGCAGCTCGACGAGCGGCACCTTCTTCCTGCGGGTCGAGTTCGCCCGCATCGACGGCTCCCCGCTGGACCTCGACGCCCTGGGCCGCCGCGTCGGGTCGCTGGCCGAGCGGTTCGACATGACCTGGCAGCTCGCCGACGCCGCCCGGCGGCAGCGGGTCGTCATCATGGTCAGCAGGTTCGCGCACTGTCTGAACGACCTGCTGTTCCGCAACTCCATCGGCGAGCTGAACCTCGACGTCGTCGCGGTCGTGTCCAACCACCCCGATCTCGGCCGGATCGCGGACAGCTTCGGGGTGCCCTTCCGCCACATCCCGGTGACCGGGGAGACGAAGGCCGAGGCCGAGGCCGAGCTGGTCAAGCTCGTCCGGAGCGAGGACGTCGATCTCGTCGTCCTCGCCCGCTACATGCAGATCCTGTCCGACGACCTGTGCACGCAGCTCGACGGCAAGGCCATCAACATCCACCACTCGATGCTGCCGAGCTTCAAGGGCGCCAAGCCCTACCACCAGGCCCACGCCCGCGGGGTCAAGTTCATCGGCGCGACCGCCCACTACGTGACCGCGGACCTCGACGAGGGACCGATCATCGAGCAGGAGCTCATCCGGGTCGACCACTCGCTGAGCCCCGACCAGCTCGCCGCCCGAGGCCGGGAGGCCGAGAGCCGAGCCCTCGCCCGCGCGGTGCGGTGGCACACAGAGAACCGGATCGCTGTGATCGGCAACAGGACGGTCGTGTTCTCGTGACCTCCGGGGACCTGGCAGACACCACGATCGGCGGGTTCCTCGACTCCCTCGCCGCCCGCGCGCCCGCCCCGGGCGGCGGAGCGACGGCCGCGCTGCACGCCGCGCAGGCCGCGGCACTGATCAGCATGGTCGCCCGCTACACGAGCGGCCCGGCCTACGCCGACGACGCCGACCTGGTCTCCAGGATCCTCGAGGACGCCGAGGCCGACCGCGCCGTGGCCCTCGCGCTCGCCGACGCCGACGCCGACGCGTTCACCGCGGTCACCGAGGCGTACGCCCTGCCG
>NZ_WWFY01000335.1:0-205 GCF_009864975.1 Pseudonocardia sp. SID8383 | reverse complement strand
AGGAGGCCGCCGTCGTCGAGCGGACCGTCACCCGGTCCGAACGGCTGCAGGCCGCCGGGCTGGTGACGCTGGGGCTGGGGTTGTCGCTGGTCGCGGCGACCTCGGGCTCGGCCGTGCTGGGCTGGATCGCCGGCCCGCTGGGGCTGGCGACGGTCGGTGCGGCCGTCGTGTGGCGGGAGGCCGACGAGGCGCAGCGACGGCGGTG
>NZ_WWFY01000334.1:0-215 GCF_009864975.1 Pseudonocardia sp. SID8383 | reverse complement strand
GCGATGCTCGAGGTGACGGGTCTGGGGGTCCGGGCCGCGGGCGGGGCGCAGCTGCTGTCCGGGGTGGACCTCGCCGTCGGGCGGGGCGGGTTCGTCGCGCTGACCGGGCCCTCGGGGGCGGGCAAGACGACGCTCGGCCGGGCCCTGGCCGGGCTGACCCCCTGCTCGGGGACCGTCCGGGTCGGCGGCCGTGACCCGGCGGGCGACCGGCGCGC
>NZ_WWFY01000333.1:0-217 GCF_009864975.1 Pseudonocardia sp. SID8383 | reverse complement strand
CGCCGACGCCCTCGACGCCGCGGGGGGCCCGCTGCCCGAGGTCGACCTCAGCGTGCTCAACCTGGCGCGGCGGCTCGGGGACGGCGAACAGATCGCGGTCGGCGTCCCACCGGCCGCCGACGCCGCCCCGGTCCTGCCCGCCCCGGGCTCCGAGCCCGCGTCGGGCACCGAACCGGGCGCGGCCGCCGCCCCCGCCCCGCCCGGCGCCCCCGGCGGG
>NZ_WWFY01000332.1:0-239 GCF_009864975.1 Pseudonocardia sp. SID8383 | reverse complement strand
GCGCGCGCGGCCCACCGGTGGGCGGCCCACGGGGCGCACGAGCGCGCACTGGCCGAGTCGGTGGCCCGTCATCCCGCCGCCCGTTCCCGGCGCGCTCCGGCGTCCGGTGCCCGAGGGGCCGGTGTCCCGGTGTCCGGTCCCGCCGGCGGTCCGAATCTCGCGGTCCGGACGCCCCGCTGCACCACCGCGGACCCGGCCCCGAGTGCGACGGCGACCCTGACGCGGCCCGCATCGACCCT
>NZ_WWFY01000032.1:0-9755 GCF_009864975.1 Pseudonocardia sp. SID8383 | reverse complement strand
GGGACCCGGCGGGCCGACCTGGCCGTCCTCGTCGCGGCCGGGGCTACCCGGGCCCGGATCGTCGCGACCGTCGCCGTCGAGACCGGTACGGCCGCGACGCTCGGGATCGTGCTCGGCCTGGCGGTGGCCGTGCCGCCCCTGGCCGCCCTCGCCTCAGGGCTGTCAACGGCCACCGGCACCGCGGTGGCCCCGGTGCCCGACGTCGGCGTGACCGCCCTCGCCGCCGGAACGTGCCTGCTCGTCGCCGTCCTCGCCGGTGCGGTGACCGCGGCGCGCGCGGTCCGATCGTCATCATCAGTACCTGAGCGCCGTCACCGGTCGGGCCGAGCAGCGCACAGGTACTGATGATCACGGCGCCGCCCCCGGGCCGCGGGGGGCCGCGCGAGGCGGCGACTACGCTGGTCGCGTGGCACGCATCGTCGTCCTCGACTACGGCTCCGGGAACCTGCGCTCCGCCGAGCGCGCCCTCGAACGCGTCGGCGCGGACGTCACCGTGACGTCCGACTTCGACGCGGCGACCGAGGCCGACGGTCTCGTCGTCCCCGGGGTGGGCGCCTTCGCGGCGTGCATGCAGGGCCTGCACGCCGTCCGTGGCCCGCAGATCATCGGGCGTCGGCTCGCCGGCGGCCGCCCGGTCCTCGGGATCTGCGTCGGCATGCAGATCATGTTCGAGCGTGGCGTCGAGTTCGACGAGGACACCGAGGGCTGCGGCGAGTGGCCCGGCACGGTCGAGCGGATCCAGGCCGACGTGCTGCCGCACATGGGCTGGAACACCGTCCGCATGCCGGAGGAGTCCATCCTGTTCGCGGGGATGGACGCCGACACCCGCTTCTACTTCGTGCACTCGTTCGGCGTCCGGCGCTGGACCCTGGAGCCCTCGCACGCGATCGCCCCGCCGAAGGTCACCTGGACCCACCACGGCGAGGACGTCGTCGCCGCGGTGGAGAACGGGCCGCTGTCGGCGACCCAGTTCCACCCGGAGAAGTCCGGTGACGCCGGCGCCGCGGTCCTGGAGAACTGGCTGCGGTCGGTCACGGGCTGAACGGGTCGCCCGGTCAGGACGCGGCGAACACCGCGACCCCACTGCCGTCGGGTCGCGCGGTCACCGTGCCGCGCCGTGCCGAGCCGTCCGTGCAGGTGATCTCGACGGCCGGGCCCGAGCCGGGGTCGAACACCATCAGCCGCACGGAGCGGGCGCCGGGCACACCGGTCGCGCGAGGTGCGCCGGCGAGCAGCCCCGCGAGGGCGGTCGTGTCGAGGTCGCCCAGGTCGACGGTGCGCTGATCGGGGTCACGGGCGATCGCGGACACGACGTCGAGCCTCGTGAGCCCGGCCCCCGGCGTCCAGGTGTAGGTCCGGTCCGCGCGCGGGTTCCCCGGCTCGGCGATCCGAACCCCGCCGTCGTCGGGGCCGCGTACCGACAGCGAGTCGACGACGGTGCCACCCGAGACGCGGCGGACGGCCGCGACCAACTCGGTCAGTCCCCGGTCGGTCCGCAGATCGACCGGCTCGACGACGACCGGGGCGGTGACGGGGACGGGCGCGGCCGCCGTGGGAGGCGGCACTGGTGGCCGGTGCACCGGACGGGAGACGACGGCGTGCGCGACGGCCATCGCCGCGTCCAGCGCGACGGCCACCCCGATCCGCACCGGCCAGTAGCCCGGCGCGTCCCGGTCCGGCCGTGTGGGGGAGGCCGCCACGCTCCGGGCCGGCGACGGCCCTCGCCGTACTCGCGCGACGCCGGGAAGCTGCAGGTCAGCGGTGAGCGTGGTGAGGTCACCGATGTGCGCCGCCCGCAGCGCGGCGGCGACCCGGGTCCGGTGCTCGACGCCGTCGATCTGGCCCTCGGCGAAGGCGACGTCGAGCCGGTCGCAGGTCGCGGTCCGGTCGGAGTCACGGGCCCGCTTGCGGGAACGGAGGGAAGGCACGGCGGCGAGTGTGACGACCGCGCACGACGACCGTGGCCGTTCCGCGGAACGCGCCTCAGCCCAGCGCGTACTCCCCGGAGCGCAGGTCGAAGGTCACCGTCCGCCTGTCCGAGCGCAGCGCCTCGAGCACCTGTCCGACGAGCGTCGCGACGTCGGAACCCGCTCTGATGCCGGACGGCACCGTCCCGGCGACGGCGCGGTCGGCGAGCCCGGTCTCGATGTGCGGCGGCCGTACGTCTAGCACCCGCACGCCCTGCTTGCGCACGCCACCGCGGGTCGCGGTCAGCCACGCCGACAGCGCCGCCTTGGACGCCGAGTAGGCCGCCATCCCCGGCGTCGGAACGTCGGCCAGGATCGCCGAGATCATCGCGAGCGTGCCACCGGAGTCGGTGAGGTGCGCGAGCGCGGCCCGGCCGATCGCCATCGGCGCCTGTGTGTTGACCGTCAGCAGGTGCTCGGTGACGACGTCGTTCTCCGACTCCTCCCCGAACCCGGCCACCCCGATCGCGACGAGCACCAGGTCCAGCCCGCCCAGGGCGTCCGCCGCCTCGTCGACGACGGCGGCGCAGCGCTCCAGGTCGAGTGCGTCGACGGTGAACGTGGGCTCGCCGCCGGTCCCGGAGGGATCGGTGCGGCCCGCCAGCGCGAGCGTCGCGCCCTGGTCGCGCAGCGCCTCGGTGAGCGCGCCGCCCAGCACACCCGTCGCCCCGACCACCAGCGTCCGCGCCCCGGAGAGTTCCATGATCCGACGGTAGGGCGAACCGGCGACGGCCGCGCGCTCACCGCTGGCAGCGCGGGCACCACCAGGTCTCGCGACCGTGCGGGGTGCGCTCCGGCGGCGCGAACGCCACCGCGGTCCCGCAGCGCAGACAGGGCCGCCGGTAACGGCCGTAGACGAAGTGCGGCGGCCGGACCCGGCCGGTGGTGTTCTGCGCGGGGTTGCGGACGACCGCGTCGCGCAGCAGCGCGCGGCCGCGCCCGAGGAGGGTGCCGGGGTCGGAGACCGCGGAACACTCCCGCCACGGGGAGATCCGCTCCAGGAACAGCAGCTCCTGGGCCCACATGTTCCCCAGCCCGGCGACGACGCGCTGGTCCAGCAGCGCCGCCAGCACCGCCCGGCCGGGGTCGGCGCGCAGCCGGGCGAGGGCCGCGTCGCCGTCGAAGGTGCCGCCGAGCAGGTCCGGGCCCAGGTGCCCGACGACGGTGTGCTCGTCGCGGGTCGGGAGTACGGCCAGCACCGGCAGCCCGATCCCGGCCACGGTGCGGCCGTCGACGAGGTGCAGCGCGATCCGCAGGTCGGCCGCGACGGCGCGGGGGAGCCGCCTCCCGGGCCGCAGCACCGACCACCGCCCGGACATCCGCAGGTGCGAGTGCACGGTCCAGCCGCCCGCGGTGCGGGCCAGCAGGTGCTTGCCGCGCGGCGCCCAGCCGGTGATCTCCTCCCCGGCGAGGTCGGCGCCGGCGAAGCGGGGGTGGCGCACGTCGGAGCGTGCGATCACCGCGCCCGCGGTGGCCGCGTCCAGCCGCGCCGCGAGCCGGAAGATGCTGTCCCCCTCGGCCACCCCCGGAGGCTACGAGCGGCGCGGATACCCTGGCGCGGTGAGCTTCACGTTGCTTCCCGCGGTGGACGTCGTCGACGGGCAGGCCGTTCGGCTGGTGCAGGGCGAGGCCGGCACCGAGACCGGCTACGGCTCGGCCCTGGAGGCGGCCCTGAACTGGCAGTCCGGCGGCGCCGAGTGGGTCCATCTGGTCGATCTCGACGCGGCGTTCGGTCGCGGCTCGAACGCCGAGCTGCTGGCCGAGGTGGTCGGGAAGCTCGACCTGCGGGTCGAGCTGTCCGGCGGCATCCGCGACGACGAGTCCCTGGAGCGCGCGCTGTCCACCGGCGCGGCCCGGCTCAACCTCGGCACCGCGGCGCTGGAGCAGCCCGAGTGGTGCCGCCGGGTCCTCGCCGAGCACGGCGAGAAGATCGCGATCGGGCTCGACGTCAAGATGATCGACGGCCGGCGCCGGGTCGCGGGGCGCGGCTGGACCTCCGACGGCGGCGACCTCTGGGAGGTCCTCGCCCGCCTCGACGCCGACGGCGCCACCCGCTACATCGTCACCGACGTCTCCAAGGACGGCACCCTGCAGGGCCCGAACGTCGAGCTGCTCACCGAGGTCGCGCAGGCCACGACCGCGCCGGTCATCGCGTCGGGGGGGATCTCGGAGGTGTCCGACCTGACCCGGCTCGCCGAGGTCGCCGCGACCGGCGTGAACATCGAGGGCTCGATCATCGGCAAGGCGCTCTACGCCGGCCGGTTCACCCTGCCCGAGGCCCTGGCGGCCGTGCGGGCGGTGAGCGCCTGATGGGCGTCGCGGTCCGCGTCATCCCCTGCCTGGACGTCGACGCCGGGCGCGTGGTGAAGGGCGTCAACTTCAAGGAGCTCCGCGATGCGGGCGACCCGGTCGAGATGGCGCGGGTCTACGACGCCGAGGGCGCCGACGAGCTGACCTTCCTCGACGTCACCGCGTCGTCGTCGGAGCGCGGCACCATGATCGACGTGGTACGCCGCACCGCCGAGCAGGTGTTCATCCCGCTGACCGTCGGCGGCGGCATCCGTACCCCCGACGACGTCGACCGGATGCTGCGCGCGGGCGCGGACAAGGTCTCGGTGAACACGGCCGCGATCGCCCGGCCCACGCTGCTGCACGAGATGTCGCGGCGCTTCGGCAGCCAGTGCATCGTGCTGTCGGTCGACGCCCGCCGCGTCCCGGAGGGCGGTGAGCCGCAGCCGTCGGGCTGGGAGGTCACCACGCACGGTGGGCGCCGCTCCGCCGGGATCGACGCGGTCGAGTGGGCCCGGCGCGGCCAGGAGCTCGGCGTCGGGGAGATCCTGCTGAACTCGATGGACGCCGACGGCACCCGCGCCGGGTTCGACCTGGAGATGCTGACCGCGGTCCGGAAGGTCGTCGACGTCCCGGTGATCGCCTCCGGCGGCGCCGGCGCGGTCGAGCACTTCGGCCCGGCCGTGCGCGCCGGGGCGGACGCGGTGCTCGCCGCCAGCGTGTTCCACTTCGGACAGCTCCGGATCGGCGAGGTCAAGGACGCCCTGCGGGTCGAGGGGGTCGAGATCCGATGACGGCACAGAGCGTGCGCCTCTCCGCGGCCGAGTCCGCGCTGGACCCGGCGGTCGCCGCCCGGCTCAAGCGCGACGCCGACGGCCTGGTCTGCGCCGTCGTCCAGTCCCGCGCCGGCGAGGTCCTGATGGTCGGCTGGATGGACGACGAGGCGCTGCACCGCACCCTGACCACCGGCCGGGGGACCTACTGGTCGCGGTCGCGACAGGAGTACTGGGTCAAGGGCGGCACGTCGGGGCACGTGCAGCACGTGCACGAGGTGCGGCTGGACTGCGACGGCGACGCCGTGCTCGTCGTGGTCGACCAGGAGGGCCCGGCCTGCCACACCGGGACCCGGACCTGCTTCGACACCGACGTCCTGCTCGCCGGGGACGGCGCTTGAGCACCGACGTCCTGCTCGCCGGGGACGACGCCCGGGTGTGAGTCCCCCGGTGCGACGACGGGGCGGATCGGGCACCCTCGGGAGATGGATCCCGAAGAGAAAGCGCAGGACGGCGACGACCCGCGTGCCCGCTGGCGGACCATGCCCGAGCCGATCCGTCCTGAGCAGTGGGTCGCCGAGCACGACACGGACCCGATCCCGGAGTCGCTCGCCGAGGCCGAGGCACGCCGCGAGGAGCAGGAACGGACCTACCTCGTGACCCGGCTCGGAGGCGGTGGCGGGGTCTGACCGCTCACGGGTGCACCGGCGGCATCGGTGGCGGCTGGGCGGGTGCCGAGGTGACCCACCGGATCCCGGCGGTGATCGCGTGCCCCCCGGCCCGCACCACGGTGGCCTCGGCGACGGGCAGCCACGGCAGCCGCAGCGGCAGCCGCGTCCAGCGCGGCATCAGTCCCACCGACGCGGCGGCCAGCACCGAGTAGGGCACCCGCGCGGAGAGCGGCAGCGGCGGCTCCCACAACAGGAACCGCGCGGCGTCGCGGGCCGCGGGGGTCCCGGCCAGCTCGGGCCGGTAGCCGTCGAGCTGTGCCCGCAGCTCCGCGGTGGACTCGGGCGGGTCCGGCACGCCCAGCTCGCGGGCGACGCGTGCGGTGTCGGCCACGTAGGCGTCGCGGCCCGCGGCGTCGAGCGGGGTGCTGCCGTAGCGGTCGTGCGCGGTGAGGAAGCTGTCGATCTCGGCGACGTGCACCCAGCGCAGCAGGTGCGGGTCCGACGCCGAGTACGGGCGCCCGTCCGGCGCGGTCCCGCGGACGTGGACGTGGGCCCGCTTGATCCGCGCGATCACCCGCTCGGCCTCCTCGGCCGGCCCGAACGTCGTCGCGGCCAGGAAGTACGAGGTGCGCTGCAGTCGTCCCCACGGGTCGCCGCGGAACCCGGAGTGCCCGGCGACCCCGGCCATGGCCAGCGGGTGCAGGGACTGCAACAGCAGCGCCCGCAGCCCGCCGACGAACATCGACGCGTCGCCGTGCACCGTCCGGATGGCGGCGTCCTCGGCGAACCAGCGCGGTCCCTCGGCGCCGAGGATGCGGGCGCGCCGGCCGGAGCCCTCGTCCCCGGCGACCCGGCTGAACACCGCCGACCCGACCCGCGACCGCAGGGCCGCGAGCCGGTCGGTGACGGCGTCGGGGAGCCGGGCGGAGAGATCGACCATGGGTCCAGTGTGCGGCCGGGCCCGGACGGCGGCCACCGGTCCCGCGGCACCCGACCGACGGTGCCCGGATCGTCCGCCGGCCGCGGCACCGTCGGTCAGATGACGGCGCCCATCCGCTGGGTGCGCGGGGTGCGGGTGACCGCCATCGATCCGACGACGCAGATGACGACGTTGGCGGCGAGCCCGACCAGCCCGGCGGGGACGCCCCCGAACGGCCCGAGGTCGAGCAGCGTGGCGCCACCCGCGACGACGGCCCCGGCGAGCATCCCCCAGAACGTGGGGCCGGGCGCCATCCGCCTCCAGTACAACCCGAGGATGAAGACCGGGGCGAGCTGGACGATGAGTTCGAACTTCAGCACGAAGATGCTGAACAGCGTGCCGGGCGGGTTCCAGGCGATGGCGAGCAGGCCGAACACCATCGCGACACCGACGAGCTTGCCGACCAGTACCTTGCGTCGGTCGGTGGCCCCGGGTGCGACGTGGCGGCCGTAGAGGTCGCCCGCCACGATCGAGGAGAACGCCAGCACCGCGGAGTCCGCCGTCGAGACGATGGCGCACACGACACCGCCGAACAGGAGGATCATCAGCAGGTAGAAGACCGTGTTCTGGGCCGCGACCTCGTTGGCGATCAGACCGACGAGCTGTTCGGACGCACCGGTGTCCAGGCCGGGGAACAGCTGCAGGCCGGCGATGCCGACGACGAACACGACCCCGGTCGTGGCCAGCGGCATCCAGGCCATCAGCGCCAGGGACCGCTTCAGCGTCCGCTCGCTGCGGGCGGAGTACACCCGCTGGATCGCGTGCGGGTAGACCGCAGCCCCGAAACCGATCATCACGATCATCGCGAGCCAGTTGACGGCGTCCGTGGTGCCCGGGACGCCGACCAGCTCCGGTGAGGTCTCGGTCAGGTACGTGGTGAGGGTGCCGAGCCCGCCGGTCAGCGTCACCACCCCGGTCAGGAGGGCGCCGATCCCGACCAGCATGGCGATGCCCTGGAGGACGTCGGTCATGGCCACGGCACGCATCCCACCGGTCCACGAGTAGACCAGCATGATGACGATGAAGCCGATCACGCCGACCTCGTAGGGGATCGTCTCGCCGGTCAGCCCGGCGATGCCGTGGCCCATGGCGACCAGCTGCTCCAGCACGTAGTTGCCGAGTCCCCACAGCATCAGGGCCACGGTGAGCAGTGACAGCTTCGTCGAGCCGAACCGGTCCCGCACGAAGTCGGTCGGCGTGACGAAACCCCTCTGCTTCGCCACGACGTACAGACGGGGTGCGAACAGCAGGTACACCGCGATGACGGCGATCATGAAAGGGACCGACTGCCACCACAGGAAGCCCGACCGGTACGCCTGGGGCGGGTACCCGACGACGGAGTTCCCGCTGTACTGGGTCGCGTAGAGGGTGAAGAACAGCGTCACCATGCCGAGGCCGCCACCCGCGGTGAAGTAGCCGCGTGCTGTGCCGGTGGATCCGCCGCGGCCCGCGTACCACCCGATCAGCAGCATCACGACGGCGTAGACGCAGAGGATGGCCACCCCGCTCGGGCCGGCGAAGACGAGCTCGGTCACCGGTCGGCCTCCCCGCTCCGCAGGGCCGCCTCTTCGGCCGGTTCGACCAGGTTCCACTGCCGCAAGCAGATCCAGGAGACGAACGCCGCGAAGGCGAACGTGCTCGCCACGGAGATCGCGAACCAGAGCGGCACCCCGAGAACGACGGGCCGGATCGTCCCGGTCGGGTACCAGAGCGGGGTACCGGCCAGCACGATCACCAGCAGCACGGCGAACAGCCACGGTCGGCGCACCGGTTCGCGGCCGCCGGGGACGATGACGGGATCGGGTGGTGTGGTCTCGGCACTGTCGGCGGTGGGGTGGTGCTGGTCCACGGTGCTCCTCGTCGTCGTCGGCGGAGAGTCGGTGGTCACGGCCGCCGGTCGGCGGCCGCGGTCCGGTCGGGAGGGCCTGCGCGGTCGCGGACGACCTCGCGGGCCGCGCGGAGGTGCGCGGTCATGACGGCGCGGGCCCACTCGGGGTCGCGGGCGGCGAGGGCTGCCACGAGCTCGCGATGCTGGGCGAAACTGCGGGCCAGCCGCTCGGCGGTGTAGCGGCGGAAGGTCGTCCGTACCAGCGGGGCCTCGACCACTCGTCCGACCAGCTCACGCAGGGCGCGCCGCCCGCCTGCCCGGTGGATCTCGTGGTGGAGCGCCAGATTGAGACGGGTGATCTCGGCGTGATCGGGCGGGTCCTCGACGGCCTCCATCGCCGCGCACAGATCCCGCATCCGCGCGAGGTCGGCCCGCCCGGAGACTGCCGCGCGGGCCGCCGCGTGGCCCTCGAGCAGCACGCGCAGGTCGAACAGCTCGTCGAGGTCGTCGTCGTCCCACGCCAGTACGACGGCGCCGCGTCGTGGGGTCAGCTCGGCCAGACCGTCGGCGGCGAGGCGACGGATCGCCTCCCGGGTGGGGGTGCGACTGGTGCCGTGGGCCTCGGCGATCTCCTCCTCCCGCAACCGGGACCCCGCGGGGCGCACACCGTCGAGGATCTCGGCCCGCAGAGCGGTGTGCACGCGGTCGACCGCGGGTGCTCCGTGGTTCGCCGTCATCACCCACCCCTTCGTGATTGTGTACAAAGTAGGAGGGCGGAAGATCCTTATCAAGGGACTGGTGCCGCTTTCGCCGCGCCGGCGGCGTCGATTGTGTACGAGACGTCGGTCGCTCCCGCCCGCCGCGCTTCCGCGGCGGGTCCCGGGACCGTCTCGATCTGCGACGATCGTCGCCGTGGATGTGGGGCGGACCCGTCGCCGGCACGTCGGCGTGGCGGGACGGGGACACACCGACGGGCGCGGTAGGGCGGGGACGGGCCCCGGGGGGAGCGATGACGGGTGACGCGAGCATCGGCGTCCTGCTGGTCGACGACGATGCGCCGATCCGTACCGGTCTGCGCGCGGTGCTCGATGCCGACCCCGGCATCACCGTCCTCGGCGAGAGCGCCGACGGCGCCGAGGTGCCGGGCCTGGCCGGTCGGCTGGCGCCGGACGTCGTGGTGATGGACGTCCGCATGCCCGCCGTCGGCGGCGGCACCGCGGCCCGGGCGCTGCTGCGCCGCCCCGGCCC
>NZ_WWFY01000331.1:0-248 GCF_009864975.1 Pseudonocardia sp. SID8383 | reverse complement strand
GGCTGCTCGGACTGTGCGTGGCGGTCGCGGCCCTGGCCGGGCTCCTGGTCGGCACCGCCGTCGGGCCCGGCACCGCGCTCGCGGCCCTCGCCGGGGTCGCGGACCCGCTGTCGACCGACCTCGTCCGGGAGCTGCGGGCACCGCGGGTCCTGGTCGGGCTCGCGGCCGGTGCCTGCCTCGGCGTCGCCGGAACGGTGCTGCAGGCGGTGCTGCGCAACCCGCTCGCCTCCCCTGAGGTGACCGGCGTC
>NZ_WWFY01000330.1:0-249 GCF_009864975.1 Pseudonocardia sp. SID8383 | reverse complement strand
GTGCGGCTGCTGCGGCACCCAGGCCACCCCGCGGCGCCAGGCGTCGAGGTCCAGGTCCGCGAGGTCGGCGCCGGTGCCGTCGCGGCCGTGCACGGTGACGGTGCCGCCGGTCGGGGCGACCATGCCGAGCAGCACGCCGAGCAGGGTGGACTTCCCGGCCCCGGACGGGCCGCGCAGCAGCACCGTCTCCCCGGGGGCGAGGCCCAGCGACAGACCGGCGACGGCGTCGGCGTCCGCGCCGGGGTAGCG
>NZ_WWFY01000329.1:0-362 GCF_009864975.1 Pseudonocardia sp. SID8383 | reverse complement strand
TCGAGGGTCAGGCGGTGGGCCCGGCCCCGGCGTCCGGGCCGCGCTCCCCGGCGGGGCCCTGCGGGGTGACCGGGCGGGCCGCGATGAGCCGGTCCAGGAAGTCCCCGGCCTCGCGGGCGGCACGGTCCACGTCGCCGTCGGCGATGGCCTCGACGATCCCGGTGTGGGAGATGTCGTCCTCGGTGCCCGCGGTGCCCGGCATCGTGGTCTTCACACTGTCCGCGACCGCCTCCACCACACCCCGGTAGAGCTCGACGAGCAGGCCGTTGCCCGCACACCGGACGACGGCCACGTGGAAGTCGGTGTCCGCACGGGCCGCGCGCTCCAGGTCCGCGGCGTCCGGCTCCTCCCCGCGACGGCCG
>NZ_WWFY01000328.1:0-451 GCF_009864975.1 Pseudonocardia sp. SID8383 | reverse complement strand
GGCGTCGCGGGCCGTCGCCGCGGAGCGCCTGGCCGCGCTGCGCGCGGAGGTCGACGGGATGCTCGCCGGATGAGCGCGCGCCTGCTCCTGGTCCACCACACGCCGTCCCCCGCCACCGCGGAGCTGCTCGCGGAGGTCCGCGCGGGCGCGGCCGACCCGGACATCACCGGGGTGGAGGTCGTCGCCCGCGCCGCCCTGGCCGCGACGGCGAGCGACCTGCTCGCCGCGGACGCCGTCGTCCTCGGGACGCCGGCGAACATCGGCTACATGTCCGGCGCGCTCAAGCACTTCCTCGACCAGGTCTTCTACGTCTGCGCCGACGACACCCGCGGCCTGCCCTACGGGCTGTGGGTGCACGGCGGCTCGGACACCTCCGGCGCGACCCGCTCGGTGACGACGGTCGCCGGGGCGATGGGCTGGACCGCGGCGGCCGCGCCGGTCGAGGTCGCGG
>NZ_WWFY01000327.1:0-473 GCF_009864975.1 Pseudonocardia sp. SID8383 | reverse complement strand
GACAGCAGCGCGGGCGCGTCCCGGGTGAGGAACCGGTGGGCTCCGGTGACGTCGAGCTCGAGCCCGGTCGGGCGGGCCCGGCGCAGTGCGGGCACCAGCCCGGGCAGCACCTGCGCGGCCCGCCCCAGCTCGGCCAGCAGCACGTCCTGCGCGCCGGACACCAGCGCGTCGGCCTCCCCGGCCCACACGCCGGCCGCGTCGAACACCAGGCTCGGGTCCTCGGTGGAGCGCAGCGCGAACTGGAGCTCCCACCGGGTGCCGTCGCCGGTCTGGTCGTCGAGGTCCGGGCCGGGGTCGGCCGGGTCGTGCAGTGTGGAGACCTCGGCGAGCCGGAACAGCGCGGTGGCGGCGCCGGGCTGCTCGCGGCCGACGTCGTCCCACACGGCCAGTGCCTCGCGCAGCACCCGCAGCCCGGCGCCGACCGCGGGCAGGTCCGCCGACGGACCGGTCAAGGCGTGCAGCAGCGCCGCCGG
>NZ_WWFY01000326.1:0-493 GCF_009864975.1 Pseudonocardia sp. SID8383 | reverse complement strand
GGGAGAAGCCGTCGGGCACCCCGGCGGCGGCGAACGCGTCGGCCGCCTCGTCCATCTCCCCCGCCCAGCGCCACGCCTTTCCCGCCATCCGCTCGCGGGCGCGGGCCAGCGCGGCGGCGTGGTCGACCCCGGCCCGGTCCAGCTCGGCGTGCAGGGCCCCGGTGACACCGAACGCCGCGGCGGCCTCCTCGAGCGCCAGCCACAGCATGGGTGCCGCCTTGCTCTGCAGCGCGAAGCAGGCCTTCAGCCCGCTCGCGGCGCCCAGGTCGGTCCCGGCGGTGCCGAGCACCCTGGCGTCGAACGGGCCCGGCTCGAGCAGGGTGGCGGCGGTGTCCGCCCCCGGCCCGGACAGCCACAGCGTCGTGGTGCCCACCGTCCAGGCGGGCGGGCCGATGACGGCGCCGTCGCACACGGTCGCGCGGTCGCCGAGCAGTGTCGCGATGCCGCGGACGGTGTCCGGGGACACCGCGTTGGCCTCGACGTAGAGCGGGCG
>NZ_WWFY01000325.1:0-502 GCF_009864975.1 Pseudonocardia sp. SID8383 | reverse complement strand
CCGGCGGCGGACCGGTCGACGAGGCCGACCTCCCCGACCGCCTGCGCACCGCCCGCCGGGAACTCGGTCTGCTGGAGGCCGCCGAACGCGACGCCGTGGCCGACGCCCTGCGTGCGGCGGGCGGGAACCGCACCCGGGCCGCCCGCACGCTCGGGATCGGGCGCAACACCCTCTACCGGAAGCTGCGCGAGTTCGGGGTGTCCTGACCGGCCGGCACGGACCGGCGACGTTCAGGGCCGCCCGGTCACCAACGGCCAGAGCCCGTCGGCGCCCGCGTCCAGCGCGGCCGCCCCGAGCCGGTCGTTCCAGAACGCCTCGTCACCGTCCTCGTCGCGCCAGGCCCACAGCCGGGTCGTGACCAGCCGCAACGCGTGCTCGCGGGTGAACCCGATGGCCCCGTGCACCTGGTGGGCGATCCGCGCGACGGCCGTCGCCGCCTCCGAGCAGCGGGCCTTCGCCGCGGCGACGGCGAACGCCGTCTCCGGGGCGGCGAACCCCGCGC
>NZ_WWFY01000324.1:0-1867 GCF_009864975.1 Pseudonocardia sp. SID8383 | reverse complement strand
CCATCGTGTTCGGGGTCCCCGCCGCGCGCTCCCTGCGCCGCTGGCTCGACCACGGCCGACCGGCGCTGGCGACCCCGTCGTCGCCGCCGGCGCTGCTGCTGGGCGTGCGGGGCGGGCGGCTGGACCCGCGCGTCGCACGGACCGTCGTGCACCGTGCGATCCGGGCGGTACCGGGCGTCCCCGACGTCGGACCGCACGGTCTGCGGCACGCCGCGGCGACCCATCTGCTCGAGGGCGGAGCAGACCTTCGTTACGTACAGGAGTTGCTCGGTCACGCTACGCTGTCGACGACACAGCTCTACACGCATGTGACCGTCGACCGGTTGAAGGTGGTTCATGACCAGGCGCACCCTCGGGCCTGAGGCGTCCCCCACGACGCCCCGCCGTCCCGACGCGTTCCCCACCGCCCTGGCCACGGCCCTCGACCGGAGGGCCGCAGGCGCCGACATGCCCCGCGCGGCCGTCCTCGTACCGGTCCCCGACCCACCCGGGCACCCGCGCCGCGGCCCCCGCGACGTCACCACCGGACGACCGTCGGCGGGCGTGGCCCCGGCGTGCATCGCACTCGTCCCGGCGACGGGCCGGGCGCCCCGCGACACGCCCGACGGCGCACCGGATCACCTGAACGAGACCGTCGAGCCGGCTGTCGTGCCGCTGTGGCGCGAGTTCCTCGCCACCCGCGCCCCCGCCGCGCGACGATGCCTGGTCGAGCACCACGCCCCGCTCGTACGCGGTGTGGGGACGAAGCTGGCGGTGCGGTTGCCGTCGTCGATCGAGCTCGCCGACCTGCTGCAGTCCGGGACGTTCGGTCTGATGGAGGCCGTCGACCGGTTCGACCCCGGCCGCGGGATCCGGTTCGAGGCCTACGCGGCCCAGCGGGTCCGGGGCGCCATGCTCGACGAGCTGCGTTCCCAGGACTGGGTGCCCCGCACCGTGCGGGCGCGCAGCCGCGAGGTCGAACGGGCCCGTGAGGCGGTGCAGTTCCGCTCCGGGCGCCCCGCGACCGACGGCGAACTCGCCGCGGAGCTGGGCGTCGCGGTGCGCGACCTCCGTCAGGCCCGGCGGCCGATGTACCTGGTCAGCGCCGAGGACCTCGGCGCGGGCGGCCCGGCGGGCTCGCCGCTGTGGACGCTCCCGGCCGACGACTCGGTGGACCCGGTGACCGCGGCGGTCCGGAGGGAGACCGGGGCGGAGCTGCGTGCCGCGATCGGGCTGCTGGGGGAGCGGGACCGGCTGGTCGTGCGTCTCTACTACGTCGAGAACCGGACGCTGGCCGAGATCGGCGGGGTCCTCGGGGTCACCGAGTCCCGGGTCTGCCAGCTCCACGCCCGGGTGATCACCCGGCTGCGGGCGTCGATGCAGCCGGCGCTGGCGGGCTGACCCGGTCCGGAGCGTCCTCCGCGGTCTCCGGCGCCCCCTCCCAGGGGAGCAGCCGCACCCGGGGAGGCCGCAGCAGGACCAGTGGGTCCAGGTGGTCGAGCCGCTCCCGGCGCACGCCCCAGTGCAAGCAGGCCGCGATCGGGCACCCGATGTGCCCGGGTTCCAGCGTCCCCACCGGGTCGCCCCCGGCGAGCCGCGTCCCGGCGACGACAGCGGCGGTCACCGGCTCGTAGGTGCTCCGCAACCCGTCGGGGTGGTCGACGGAGACGACGCCGCGCCCGGCGATCCGCCCGGCGAACACCACCACCCCCTCCCGTGCGACGAGCACCGCCTGCCCGGGGGAGCCGCCGAGGTCGGCGCCGCGGTGCCCGCGGCCGTAGCGGAACGCGGGCTTGCGGAACACCGCGGTGACCGCCGGGGGCGGGAGCAGCGGCCACGCGTAGTCCGCCCCCGGGGCCGGGATCCCCGCTCCGGGCGGCCGCGGCGG
>NZ_WWFY01000323.1:0-815 GCF_009864975.1 Pseudonocardia sp. SID8383 | reverse complement strand
GGTCTCCGCCCCGCCGACCGTGCTGGCGGAGCGGATCGCGACGCTGCGCCCGCTCGTCGTCGCCGGGGACCTCGCCGGGATCCACCTGGAGGGCCCGTTCCTGGCCGCCGCGCGGTGCGGCGCGCACGACCCGCGCGCGATCCTCCCGGGCGACCCCGCGCTGCTCGACGAGCTGCTCACCAAGGCGGACGGGGCCGTCGCGTCGGTGACCTACGCGCCGGAGACCGCGCACGCGGCGGACCTGCTCGCGGTGCTCGCCACGCACGGGGTGCTGCCGAGCATCGGCCACACCGACGCCGACGCCCGCACCACCGCGACCGGGATCGCACGGGCGGGCGGCGCGCCGATGAGCGCCACCCACCTGTTCAACGCGATGCCCCCGATGCACCACCGGGCGCCCGGGCCGGTCGCGGCGTGCCTGGCCGCGGCCGCCCGGGGCGAGCTCGTCGTGGAGCTCGTCGCGGACGGGGTGCACCTGTCGCCCGACACCGTCGCCGCGGTGTTCGACCTGGTCGGGCCGGACCGGGTCGCGCTGGTCACCGACGCGATGGCCGCCGCCGGGATGCCCGACGGCCGTTACCACCTGGGCACGATGCAGGTCCGGGTCGACGACGGCGTCGCCCGGATCCCGGACGGGCCCATCGCGGGCGGCACCGCGTGCCTGGTCGACGTCGTGCGCGCCACGGTGCGCGACGCGGGGGTGCGGCTGCAGGACGCGGTGCTCGCCGCGACCCGCACCCCGGCCCGGCTCCTCGGGCTCGACGGCGAGGTCGGGTCGCTGGCCCCGGGCCACCGCGCCGACGTGCTCGTCACCG
>NZ_WWFY01000322.1:0-935 GCF_009864975.1 Pseudonocardia sp. SID8383 | reverse complement strand
GCGGGCGGCGCCGCACTCCCCTACCTTCCCTTCTCCGAGGTGCTCGACGCGCTGGCCCGGGCGGGCACCGCGCTGCGGCCGGTGCTGCACGGGCTGCTGCCCGGCGCGGCGGAGGCGCCCCGTCCCGCGACGGGTGACGGGGACTCCGGGCGCCTACAGGTGTTCGACGCGGTGGCCGGTGCCGTGCGCGACGCGGCCGCGGCGGCGCCGCTGCTGGTCGTGCTGGAGGACCTGCACTGGGCGGACCGCTCCACCCGCGAGCTGCTCGCGTTCCTGCTCGCCCGGCTGGGCTCGCAACGGCTGCTGGTGCTGGGCACCTACCGCTCCGACGACCTGCACCGCAGGCACCCGCTGCGCTCGTCGCTGGCCGAGCTCGTCCGGTTGCCCGCCGTCCGGCGGGTCGAGCTGGGCCCGCTCACACCCGACGCCGTGCTGGCCCTGGTCCGGGCCCGGGCGGCCACCGGGGGTGTCGACGAGGCCACCCTGCGCCGGATCGCCGCCCGCAGCGAGGGCAACGCCTTCTACGCCGAGGAGCTGGTCGCGGCGGGGTCCGACGGCCTGCCGGGCGGCCTGGCCGACGTGCTGCTCACCCGGCTGGACCGGCTCGGCGGACCGGCGCGCGAGGTGCTGCGGGTGGCGTCGCTGGCCGAGCGGAGCATCCCCCACGACCTGCTGCGCGACGCGTCCGAGCTGTCCGCGGCCGAGCTGGAGGCGGGGCTGCGGGAGGCGGTCTCGCACCACCTGCTCGTCCCGGACCCGGCGCCGGGCGCGGAGTCCTACGCCTTCCGGCACGCCCTGCTCCGCGAGGCCGTCCACGACGACCTGCTCCCGGCCGAACGGGTCCGGCTGCACGCCCGGCTCACCGCGCTGCTCGCCGGCCGGGAAGACGACCCCGGGGTGGCCGCCGCGCTCGCCCGGCACGCGCTGGCCGCGCA
>NZ_WWFY01000321.1:0-1023 GCF_009864975.1 Pseudonocardia sp. SID8383 | reverse complement strand
ACCCGGCCCGCGGCGAGTCGCTGTGGGGCGACGAGGCGGGCTCCGACACCGGCACCGACGGCGGATGGGCCGTCCCGACCGGGCGCCGCGCCCGTCGCCGGGTCGTCGAGACCGGAGCCCCCACCGACGCCGTCCCCACGTCGTCACCCGGGTCGCCCTGGGCCGATGCGCAGACCACCGCGGCCGTCCCGGCCGACGGCGGGTCCGGGCCGGGCGGGTGGCAGAACCCCGGGCCCGGTGAGGACGAGCCCTGGGTCTCCCGGGACGCGGTCCGCTCCCCGTCGCGGACGCGGCTGTACATCCTGGCCGGGGTCGGCGCCGTGGTGGTGGCCGCACTCGTGGTCGGTGCCCTGTTCTGGGCGGGCGTGCTCGGCAGCGACCGGCTCGACCGCACCGCGCTGCAGGCCGGGGTCAACCAGGTCCTCACCCAGGACTACGGCCTGCAGGTCGGTGCGATCGCCTGCCCGGAGGACGTCGAGGTGTCGGCCGGCACGCAGTTCACCTGCCAGGCCGTCGTCGACGGCGAGCAGGTCGAGGTCCCCGTGGTCGTGACCAGCGACCAGGGCGACTACCAGGTCGGGCGGGTCTGACCGGGCTGCGGTGGCGGGCCGGGTAATCGGCTGGCGCACGGGGCGCGCGGACGCGAGGCTCGTCGGATGTGAGCCCCGATGACCCGTTCGCCCCGTACCCCGCCCCGCCGACCGTCGCCCCTCACACGGTCCGGACCCTGACCGACCCCGCCGACCGGCGCCGCGCGTTCGACCTGTTCCTGGGCACCCTGCACCACGGCCCGGTCACCGACGACGCGTGGGAGGCCCACGGGCAGGCCCCCGACGAGCACTGGCTCGGCGTCGCGGACCCCTCCGGTGCGCTCGTCGGGTCGGCGTACTCCTTCCCGACCCGGCTGACCCTGCCCGGCGGGGCCCGGGTCCCCGCCGCCGCGGTGAGCGGCGTCGGGGTGCGACCCGACCGGACCCGTGCCGGGCGCCTGACCGCGCTCATGCGCGCCCAGCTGACCGCGGC
>NZ_WWFY01000320.1:0-1161 GCF_009864975.1 Pseudonocardia sp. SID8383 | reverse complement strand
CGTTCCCCGGCCCGCACCCCGAGCCGGGCGAGGCGCTCCCCGGCCGCGGCGACGGCGTCGGCGAGACCGCGGGGGAGCCAGGGGGCGGGGACGACGGGCGCGGCCGCGTCGTCGGCGGTCTCGCGTTCCGCCCCGCTCACCGGACCCGGGGCTCGGACGACGCGGAGCGGACCGGCAGCAGGTCCGGCAGGGCCCGGTGCACCAGCGACGCGATCAGCGCGGCCAGCACGATCTTGATCAGGTCACCGGGCACGAAGACCAGGGACTGCACGATCCCGCCGGTGACATCGCCGATGTAGACGCCCAGCCACGGCATGCCGATCACGTAGTCGGCGAGCAGCCCGGCCAGACAGGCGAGCAGCAGCACGGGCAGCGACCGCGACCGGAACCGTGCCACGACCAGGCCCGCGACCAGCGCGGACAGCAGCCAGCCGACGAGGAACCCGCCGCTGGGGCCGAAGAACGCGGCGCCGTTGCGGCCGCCGGACAGCAGCGGCAGCCCGACCGCGGTGAGCACCAGCAGCAGCGCGACCGAGGCCGTGCCGAGCCGCCACCCGAGGATCACACCGGCCAGGATCGGGCCGACGTTCTGCAGGACGATCGGGACCCCGGCCACTCCGGCGAAGCCGGGGAACAGCCCGAGGACGGCGATGAACGCGGCGAACACGACCACGCGGGCGAGGTCGGCCGCGGGGAGCGCGGGACGGGATCCGGACACGCGCGAAGGGTAGGTCACATCGGTGTGCCGGAGGGGTGCCGTGCGGGTTGCGTCACGACACCCGACCCGGTCACAGCACGCGGTGCAGGGTCCGGAAGCCGTCCGCGTCGGGTCCGGTGGGGTCGCCGTAGCCCGCCCGGGCGAACAGCCGGGCCGAGGCGTCGTTGCCGGTGTGCACGACGGCGGTCACCGGGGTCCCGGCGCCGGTGCGGGCGCGCAGCGCGTCCTCCCCGGCCCGCAGCAGCGGCCCGGCGAGACCCTCCCCACGGCGCTTCGGCGCGACCGTGATCGACACCTCCCAGGCGGCGTCCGCGCGGTCCCAGCGGACGGTGCCGACCGGGCCGCGGGCGTCGTCGACGACCAGGAGCAGCCGGTCGTCGCGGTCCAGCGACCCGGCGAGCCAGCGGCGGTGCGTCGCGAGGTCGACCTCGTCGTGGCTGCGC
>NZ_WWFY01000319.1:0-1178 GCF_009864975.1 Pseudonocardia sp. SID8383 | reverse complement strand
CGTCGACGCCGAGCCGGAACCGGCCGCGACCGCGCCCGGGGTGCTGACCGAGCCCGAGGACGAGGGCATCGTCGACGAGCCCGACCCCGCCCCGCTGCCCGGTGCGGCCCCCACCGGGGACGCCACGGCGGGCGCAGCCGGCCCCGCGGCGTTCCCCTCCCCCATGGCCGACCTGCCCTCGGGCACCGGGTTCGGCACCCTGGTGCACGCCGTGCTGGAACACCTCGACACCCGCACGGCCGCCCAGGGCGACGCCGCGCTGCGGGCCGAGGTCGTCGCGCACGTCACCGAGGAGCTGCGCCACCAGCCGGCCGACCTCGATCCCGACGAGCTCGCCGACGCGCTCGTCCCGGTGCTGCGGACCCCGCTCGGGCCGATCGCGTCCGGGCTGGCGCTGGCCGACGTCGCGCCGGGCGACCGGCTGTCCGAGCTGGACTTCGAGCTCCCGCTGTGCGGCGGGGACACCCCGACGGGGCGGCTCACCCTGGCCGGGCTGGCCGCCGCCGTCCGCAGGCACCTCGCGCCCGGCGACCCGCTCCACGGCTACGCCGACCTCCTCGACTCCCCCGACCTCGCCGGACAGCCGCTGCGCGGCTACCTGACCGGCAGCATCGACTCGGTGCTGCGGGTCCGTGACGGCGCCGGGGAACGGTTCCTCGTCGTGGACTACAAGACGAACTGGCTGGGCCCGGTCGGCCCGTCCGGGCGCGACCCGCTGACCGCGGCGCACTACACCGCCGACCGGCTGGCCACGGCGATGGCCGACGCGCACTACCCGCTCCAGGCGCTGCTCTACGCCGTCGCGCTGCACCGCTACCTGCGCTGGCGGCTGCCCGACTACGACCCGGACACCCACCTCGGCGGGGTCGGCTACCTGTTCCTGCGCGGTATGTGCGGGCCGGACACCCCGGTCACCGGGTCCGGACCGCTGGCCGCGCCGTGCGGCGTCTTCGCCTGGCGGCCACCCGCCGCCCTGGTCGGGGAGCTGTCGGACCTGCTGGACGGAGGCACCCCGTGACGACGACCGCACCCCCCACCCCGGCGGCGACGGCGCCCCCGGCCCCCGAGCGGGACCCGTTCGGTCCGCGGGCCGCCCGCACCGCGACCGGGGTGCTCGCCGCGTTCAACGAGGCCGAGATCCTCGCGCCGGGCGACGTGCACGTCGCCCGGAGGCTCGC
>NZ_WWFY01000318.1:0-1203 GCF_009864975.1 Pseudonocardia sp. SID8383 | reverse complement strand
GCACGACCACCGACAGGGCCAGCCGCCCGCCGTGCGGGTCGGCGACGGTGCGCAGCACGTGCCGGTCCGGTCCCGCCTCCAGGACGAGCCCGAGCCGCCCGCCCGCGTTCGGGGCGAGAGCCAGCGCGATCCGGACGAGCTCGGCGTGCGCCGCGCCGCGGACCTCGTCGCGGTGGTCGTGGGCCGCGGGGACGCCCCGGCCCGTCCGTCCGACGGCGGTGTCGAGCCCGCAGACGTCGAGGACCATCCCGCTGTCCACGTCGAGCAGGGCCGCCGAGCGGATCCGCGGGTCGAAGAACAGCGGCCCCAGTACGGCGGCCAGCCCGTCGGTGCGTACGGCGACGGCGTGCCGGTGACGTCCCATCGGTCGTGTGGGTCGCGGGGGCCTCAGCGCTGCTGGGCGGGGAAGAACGCCTGGCCCTGCTGCTGCGGCGCACCGGCCTGCGGCGAGGACATGGCGAACTGCTGCTCGATGACGCGCAGGTCGCGGCGGGCCATCGCCAGGTTGGCCTGGGCGCGGTTGAGCACGAGGTAGAAGAACAGCTGCTCGTCGGTGCCGCGGATGATCCGGATCAGGTGGTACTGGGTGTCGAGGGTGATCAGGATGTCCTCGATGTTCTCGCGCAGCCCCAGCTTCTGCATGACCTCGAGCTTGGTCCGGACGACCTCGGAGTTCCCGGGCGCGGCGACGTCGAGGTCGAACTCGGGGCTGCCCCCGCGCGACCCCAGGGTCATGCCGCTGTCGAAGTCGACGATCGCGACCGCGAACGCGCCCTTGATGTTGGCGGCCATGTCCAGGGAACGATCGATGTTGTTCATCTCAAGAGCCTTCCGCGCGGCAGTCGCCGCGACGATCTCGGGGAGTCCGCGCCGCGATCCCGTTCCGCATTCCGCGGAAATTGATCTCAGTACTTTACGGCGCCGGGGCGGACAACGATAACGCGCAATTCCGGAGCGTCAACACCCCGTCGTCACCCTGTGGTCGACGACGGGTCCAGACGGCGCAGCGCGGCGAGGATCCGAGCCATGGTGCCCAGGTCGTCGGCCCACCGGCCGCCCTCGGGGACGGCTCCGGCGTGCGCGTCGTCACCCTCGGCCGCGGCAGGGGGCTCGGACGGCTCGGCGGGGCCGGGCGCGCGTCGGGGGAGCGGGACGGCCGGTCCCGGGGTGCGCTCGGCGTCCGGTACCGGCGACGGCCTCGGT
>NZ_WWFY01000317.1:0-1288 GCF_009864975.1 Pseudonocardia sp. SID8383 | reverse complement strand
CAGCCGGGACCGGACGCGGGTGCCGAGCTGCTGGGCGGCCTTGCGGGTGAAGGTGAGCCCGAGGACCTGCTCGGGCAGCACCCGGCCGGTCGCGACCAGCCAGACGACGCGGGCCGCCATCGTCTCGGTCTTGCCCGCCCCCGCCCCGGCGACGACGAGCGCCGGCCCGGCGGGCGCGGCGATGACCGCGGCCTGTTCCGCGGTCGGCGGGTGCAGACCGAGCGCGTGTGCCAGCTCGGCGGGGGTGGGGTCCACGCGGACCGTTCTACCCGGCGTCACCGACAGGTCCGCCACCCGGCGCCGTCCCGGCCCGGCCCCGGCGGCGGATCAGCGGCCGGCGTCGTCGACCGGTGCGTAGACGCGGGCCCAGTCGACCTGCAGGCGTACCTCGTCGGGGGTGGTCGCGTCCGGGCCGGGGATCCACCCCGACGCCGGGCCCTGGTCGAGCTGTATGGCCAGGTGCATCGGGGTGGTGGGGATCGCGCGGCGGTCGGTGACCTCCCACTTCTTCACCCCGTCGACGTACCAGGTGATCCGGTCCGGCAGCCACTCCAGGGCGAAGGTGCGCCACTGGGTGAAGTCGCCGGGGGTGTCGGTGGACAGGATGTGGTTCTGCGCGCCGTAGTGGACGAAGGCGGTGGCCGCATGCCGGTCGCCGAACGGGATCTCCATCATGTCGAGCTCCCCGTCGTCGGGGAACCGCTCGGAGTCCGGCCAGAGCAGGATCGCGGGGCTGTAGCCGTTGCCGACGTCGGTGCGGGCGCGGAACTCCCAGCGGCCGTAGAGCTGACCGTCGTGCATCGCGACACCGCCGGAGACGCCCCCGCCCGTGGCCCGGGGGCGCGCGGTCACGGTGAGCAGGCCGTCGCCGACGCCGACCGCGGACGGGCGGCGCAGGCCGTTGCCGAACCCGCCGGGCGAGTTGTAGACGCTCCAGGTGGAGCGGTCGACGCGGGAGCCGTCGAACTCGTCGCCACCGACCTGGCGCCACTGCTGCGGCGGGGGCGGGGGCGGCGGGGGCGGCAGCTGGTTGTCCAGTGCGGAGGTCGCCGGGTCGGCGGCGACGGCCGTGCCGTCCGGCGGGACGAGCACGGTCCAGGTCAGCCCGGCGACGGCGACGAGCACCAGCGCCATCGCGCCGGTGCCGTGCGCGATGCGGCGGCGCAGGCCGGTGACGGCGCGGTCCGGGCGCTCACGACGTTCGGTCCGCCCGGCACGGTCCGCCCGTCCGGCACCGTCCGGGATCTCGGCCCGGACGACCGTGGCACGGGCTCCGCGGTCGGTGGGG
>NZ_WWFY01000316.1:0-1294 GCF_009864975.1 Pseudonocardia sp. SID8383 | reverse complement strand
GCCGGCTTCGGCGGCTTGGCGACGACGATCGGCTCGCCGGACGGCTCCCGCGAGCCGGTCACGCGGACCAGGTCCGGGTGCCCCGGGCGGACCGTCGAGACCTCGGCGGAGACCCCGGCCTGGCGGGTGAGCAGGTCCACCTCGGCGCGCTGCTCGGGCATCGCCAGCGTCACGACGACGCCGTCCTCACCGGCCCGGGCGGTACGCCCGGCACGGTGCAGGTAGGCCTTGGGGTCGGCGGGCGGGTCGACGTGCACGACGAGCCCGACGTCGTCGATGTGGATGCCGCGGGCCGCGACGTCGGTCGCGACGAGCACCGGCACCGCGCCGGAGCGGAAGTCGTCGAGCGCGCGGTTGCGCTGGCTCTGCGAGCGGCCACCGTGCAGCGGCCCGGCGGCGACGCCCTCGCGGCGCAGCACCCGCACCATCCGGTCGGCGCCGTGCTTGGTGCGCACGAACAGGATCGTGCGGCCCTCCCGGGCGGCGATCTCGGCGACGACGCGGGACCGGTCGTCGCGGTCGACGACGAGCACGTGGTGCTCCATCGTCGCGACGCTGCCGGTCGGCGGGGCGACCGAGCGGGTCACCGGGTCGGTCAGGTGGCGCCGGACCAGGGTGTCGACGTCGCCGTCGAGGGTCGCGGAGAACAGCAGTCGCTGCCCGTCGGCGGGGGTCCGGTCGAGGATCGCGCGGACCTGGGGCAGGAAGCCCATGTCGGCCATGCGGTCGGCCTCGTCCAGCGCGGTGACCGTGACCTCGGACAGGTCGCAGGTGCGCTGCTGCAGGTGGTCGGACAGCCGGCCCGGGGTGGCGACCAGCAGGTCGACCCCGCGCCGGAGCTCGGCGACCTGCTTGTTCATCGACATCCCGCCGACGATGTCGGTCACCCGCAGGTCGACCGCCTTCGCCAGCGGCGCGAGGACCTCGACGACCTGGGTGGCGAGCTCGCGGGTCGGGACCAGCACCAGGCCGCGCGGGGCGGTCGGGCGGGAGCGCTCCCCGGCCAGGCGGGCCAGCAGCGCGAGCCCGAAGGCGAGGGTCTTGCCGGACCCGGTCTGGCCGCGTCCGAGCAGGTCGCGCCCGGCGAGGGTGTCGGGCAGCGTGGCCGCCTGCACCGGGAACGGGGCGGTGAAGCCCTGCTCGGCCAGTGCCTTGGTCAGGCGCTCGGGCAGGCCCAGCTCGGCGAACGACGGCATGCCGTCCTCGGGCTCGATCCACTGCGGCTCCGGCTCCGCCTTCGGGGCGGCGACGGCGGCGGCGCGGGCCGGGGCCGGACGCGACGCTGCGGCGGCGC
>NZ_WWFY01000315.1:0-1394 GCF_009864975.1 Pseudonocardia sp. SID8383 | reverse complement strand
GGCCGGCGCGGTGCGGGGCGGGGACCGGCGCAGCAGCACGGTCAGAGCAGCCCGACCTGGGTCATGAGCTGCGTCGTGCCGTCGAGGTCCTCCAGGTCGGCCAGGTCGAGCCGCGGCGCCCGCAGGTCGGCCAGCGCGGGCATGCCGGCGGGCCCGGCGACGCCCGCCACCAGCGGGTACTCGCCGGTCTCGCGGGCGAAGTACTCCTGGGCCTGCGGCGACACCAGGAAGCGGAGCAGCTCCCGCGCCTCGGTGGACTCCGCGGCCCCGGCGAGGATCCCGGCGCCGGTGACGTTCACCAGCGCGCTCGCGGTGCCGGGCGCGCCGAACTTCAGCGCGGTGTTCGCGGGCGGGGTCTCGGCGGCGGCCACGTAGTAGTGGTTGATGAGCCCGACGTCGACGACGCCGCTGTCCACGGCCTCCAGGATCGCGGTGTTGCGCGGGAAGACCTGCACCTCGTTGGCGCGCAGTCCCTCCAGGAACGCGCGGGCGGCGTCGTCGCCCTCCTGGACGCGCAGCGCGGTGACGAAGGCCTGGAACGAGGCGTTGGTCAGGGCGATGCCGACCCGGCCGCGCCAGCGCGGGTCGGTGAGCTCGGTGACGTCGGCGGGGACCTCGGCCTCGGGCACCCGGATGTTGTAGGCCGCGACCCGGACCCGGCCAGTCAGCCCGGTCCAGGTGCCGTCGGTGGCGGTGTAGGGCGCGGTGACCACGCCGCGCACCTCCTCGGGCAGCGGCGCGAACGCGCCCGCCCCGGCCAGCGCGCCCAGCGCGCCGGCGTCCTGGGAGAGGAACACCTGGGCGGGTGTCGCGCCGCCCTCCTCGGCGAGCTGCGCGGCGAGCTCGGTGGTCGAGCCGTAGCGGGTGTCGACCGTGATCCCCGACTGCTGCTCGAACTGCGCCAGCAGCGGGCCGACCAGGTCCTCCTCCCGCCCCGAGTACAGGGTCAGGGTGCGCGGCCCGTCGCCCGCCGCCGGGGCCGGGTCGGCCGGGGCGCCGCCGCAGCCGGCCACGAGCAGGGTGGCGGCGAGGACGGCGCCGGTGAGCACGCCGCGCCGGGTCGGTCGGGTCGTCGATGGGGTCACGTGGTCCTCCGGGGTGCATGGGGGATCCGCCCGGTTCGCCGGGTCGGTCCCTTTTCGAGCGAGGGGAGGCTAACCTCTGGCGAGGACGTCCTGATCTCCCGAGAATTGAGGGGGTGCGCGCAGGTGCTGCGGGTGCTGCTGGTCGACGACCACCGGTCGTACACCGACCTGCTCGCGCTCGGCCTCGCCGTCCACGGTGACGCGGAGGTCGTCGGCGTCGCGCACGACGCGGCGGCCGCCCGGGCCGCACTGGCCGGCGCGGACCCCCGGCGGGCGCCACAGGTCGTGGTCCTCGACGTGCGCCTGCCC
>NZ_WWFY01000314.1:0-1462 GCF_009864975.1 Pseudonocardia sp. SID8383 | reverse complement strand
GGCCCGCCTCGGCCGCGGCGGCACGCAGGTCCGCCCAGGGCGCGGAGACCGCGGCGTCGAGGTCGGTGACGTCGGAGGTGACGACCGGCAGGAACCCGTCGGCCCGTTCCGCGATCCTCCGGCGTGCCCGGGGGCTGAAGCCGCCCAGGTAGACCGGCACGTGCCGCGGCCGGGCGTGCACGTACGACGGCGCGACGCTCGCGAACCGGCCGGTGAACTCCACCGGGTCGTCGTGCCACCAGGCGTCGAACAGGTCGAGGGTCTCGTCGAGCCGGGCGCCGCGCTCACCCATCGGGACACCCACCGCGTCGTACTCCTCGGGCGACCAGCCGATGCCGAGGCCCAACAGCAGCCGTCCGCCCGACAGATTGTCGATCGTCGCCGCCTGCCGGGCCAGCAGCGCCGCCGGGTACCAGGGCGCGTTGAGCGTGCTGGTGCCGAGCTGCACCCGCGCGGTGACGGCGGCCGCCGCGGTCAGCAGCGCCAGCGGGTCGTGCGCGGCGGTGAACTGCTCGGGCACGCTGCCCGGGTCGCCGGGCCCGCCGCCGTAGCCGACCGTCGGGTCGACGGCCACCAGCAGCCGGTCGCCGGTCCACAGGCTCGCCGCGCCGCGCTCCTCGGCGCCCGCCGCGAACCGCATCGTCCCGTCCACGTGGGCCGCGGCCGCACCGAACTGCGGGATCCCGAAACCGATTCGCACTTGACCTCCAGCCGCTGGAACACCCGACGCTGTACCCGTGACCGCACCACCTACCGATGATCACCCTGTCACGCTGACGATCGGGCAGCTCGCCCGGCGCAGCGAGGTCCCCGTGCGCACGCTCCGTTTCTGGTCGGACGAGGGGCTCGTCCCCGCCGACCGCAACGGCGCGGGCCACCGGGTCTACGGACCGGCCGCGGTCGCACGGCTCGACCTCGTGCGCACCCTGCGCGAGCTCGGCCTGGGCCTGGACGACGTGCGCGCCGTGCTGTCCCGCCGACGGGGGGTCGGCGAGATCGCGGCGGCACACGTCCGGGCCCTGGACGACCGGATCCGGGAGCTGCGGGCGCAGCGCGCGGTGTGCGCCCTGCTCGCCCGCACCGGAGCCGGTGACACCCCACCCGACGAACGGAGCGTGACCCTGATGAACGACCTCGCCCGGCTGTCCGCGGCCCAGCGCCAGCACCTGATCGACGACTTCGTGACCGAGACCTTCGCCGGCATCGACGACGACGCGCCCGGCGCGGGCATCGCCACCGGCATGCGGTCGATGCCCGCCGAACTCCCCGACGACCCGACCCCCGAGCAGGTGGGGGCCTGGGTGGAGCTGGCCGAGCTGGTCGCCGACCCGGGGTTCCGGGCCCGGTGCCGGGAGATGGCCGTCACCGGGGCCACCGCCCCCGAGCACCACGAGCGGGGGGCCGACCCCGCCGCGGTGGCCGAGCACGCCGGGGCCGCGCTCGCCGCGGGCGTCGACCCGGC
>NZ_WWFY01000313.1:0-1598 GCF_009864975.1 Pseudonocardia sp. SID8383 | reverse complement strand
TCGTCGTCGCCGACGTCTCCGAGGCCGGCGCCGCGGAGACCGTCGACCTGGTGACCCGGCGGCACGGGCCCGGGCGCGCGGTGGCCGCGGTCGTCGACGTCGCCGACGAGGCCGCCGTCGCCGCCCTCGCCGAGCGGGTCGCGGCCGAGCACGGGGTGCCCGACCTCGTCGTCAACAACGCCGGGATCGCCGTCGCCGGATCGTTCACCGACACCACGGCGCAGGAGTGGCAGCGGATCGTCGACGTGAACCTGTGGGGCGTCGTGCACGGCTGCCGGCACTTCGGCGCGCTGCTCGCCGCGCACGGCGAGGGCGGCACGATCGTCAACACCGCCTCGGCGGCGGCGTACCTCCCGTCGCGCTCGCTGCCGGCCTACGCCACGACCAAGGCGGCGGTGCTGATGCTGTCGCAGTGCCTGCGCGCCGAGCTGGCGGGCGCCGGGGTGGGGGTCACCGCGCTGTGCCCCGGGTTCGTCGACACCCCGATCACCGGGGCGACCCGCTTCGCCGGTACCGACGACGCCACCCAGGCCGTCCGCCGCCGCGACGCCGCGGCCGCCTACACCCGGCGCGGGTACACCCCGCAGCGCGTCGCCGCCCGGCTGGTCCGCGCCGTCGAGCGGGACCTGCCGATCGCCCCGGTCACCGCCGAGGCGCACGTCGGGCTGCTCGCGTCCCGGCTGTCCCCCGGCCTCGTCCGCGCGCTCGCCCGCGTCGACGGCACCCGCTGAGTACGAGAGGAGCGTCCACGATGACCGCCGACCCGACCGAGGACCGGATCGCACTCCAGGCCCGCGACGTCCGTTTCGACTTCACCGAGCTGCGGACCGACTGGATCCCCGGCGAGCCGTTCGCCTCGCACCTGATCGACGTGCTGCACCTGCTGCTGCCCGAGGGCGAGCGCTGGTTCGTGGACGTCTTCTCCCGCGCGCTACCGATGGTCCGTGACGAGGCGCTGGCCGAGGACGTGCGCGGGTTCATCGGCCAGGAGGCCGTGCACGCGACCTCGCACCAGGGCGCGCTGGACCACCTCGTCGAGGCGGGCGTCGACGTGACCCGCTTCGTCGAGCAGGTCGAGTGGATCTTCAAGGAACTGCTCGGCGACCGCGGTCTGACCGGCGACGCGGCCCGGGAGTGGCTGGTGGAGCGGGTCGGGCTGATCGCGGCGATCGAGCACTTCACCGCCGTCCTGGGCTCCTGGATCCTCGACTCCGCCGCGCTGGACGCGGCCGGGGCCGACCCGCACATGCTGGACATGCTGCGCTGGCACGGCGCCGAGGAGGTCGAGCACCGCAACGTCGCGCACGACCTCTACACCCACCTCGACGGCCGCTGGCTGCGCCGGATCCGGGCGATGGCGGTGGCGGGCCCGGCGCTGGCGAAGCTGTGGGTCGACGGCACCCGGCACCTGTGCGCCCGCGACCCGCACCTGCGCGGGACACCGCAGCGCCGGGCCCGGCTGCGCGACTACCTGCGGGACTCCCGGCGCGGGCTGGTGCCCGGGCCGTGGCTGTTCGCCCGCGCCGTCCTGACCTACCTGAGCCCGCGGTTCCACCCGGCCGCGCACGGCGACACCGACGCCGCGGTGGCCTACCTCG
>NZ_WWFY01000312.1:0-1604 GCF_009864975.1 Pseudonocardia sp. SID8383 | reverse complement strand
GCGCCGGGCGCCGCGACGATCGGCACCACCGGCGGCGGGAGTCAGGGGGCCGCGCAGGGCGACCCCGGCCTGCCGCAGCGGCTCGCGGCCGCGGTGGGCGGCGACGGCGCCTACGCCCACCTGCAGCAGTTCGAGAAGCTCGCCGACGCGAACGACGGCAACCGCGCGGTGGGCACCCCCGGGTACGACGCGGCCGTCGACCACGTCGTCGGGACGCTGCGTGCGAGCGGGTTCGAGGTGTCGACCCCGTCGTTCGAGGTGCGCACCTTCTCCGCGGGCGACGCACGGCTGACCGTGGCCGGCGCACCGGTGACGACCGAGGTGCTCGGCTTCTCCCCCGCCACCCCGCCCGGCGGGCTGACCGCTCCGCTGTCGCTGCGCCCGCGCACCCCGCAGGACCCGACACCGGGCTGCGACGCCGCCGACTACACCGGGATGCCGGCCGGGGCCATCGCCGTCGTCGAGCGCGGGACCTGCGAGTTCGGCCAGAAGTCCCGGCTCGCGGGGGCGGCGGGCGCGGCGGCGGTGATCGTGGTCAACACCGAGGACGCGGCCCTGCCCGCCACCCTCGGCGACACCCCGGGGGTCGTCCCGACGGCGGCCGTGACGAAGACCGCGGGAGCCGCCCTGCGCGACGGCCAGCAGGCGTCGCTGGTGCTCGACACCACGATCCGGCAGCAGACCTCGCGGAACGTGATCGCCGAGACCACCACCGGCGACCCGGGCCGGGTCGTGGTCGCCGGGGCCCACCTCGACAGCGTGCCCGAGGGCGCCGGCATCAACGACAACGGCAGCGGCAGCGCCGCCCTGCTCGAGATCGCGCAGAAGCTCGGCGGCTCCCCGCCGGTCGGCCAGAAGGTGCGCTTCGCGTGGTGGGGCGCCGAGGAGATCGGCCTGGTCGGCTCGACGAAGTACGTCGAGGGCCTGTCCGAGGCCGACCGCGCGCGGATCGCGCTGTACCTCAACTTCGACATGGTCAGCTCGCCGAACCCCGGTTACCTCGTCTACGACGGCGACAACTCCGACGGCCTCGGCGGCGAGGCGGGCCCGTCCGGCTCCGACACCGCGGAGCGCGTCCTGACCGAGGCGCTGGTCGGGGCCGGCGTGAACGGCCCCGAGGGCACCGCGTTCGACGGGCGCTCGGACTACGGCCCGTTCATCGAGTCCGGCATCCCGGCCGGTGGCCTGTTCACCGGCGCCGAGGAGCAGAAGACCCCGGAGCAGGCGCAGAAGTGGGGCGGCACGGCGGGACAGTCCTACGACCCCTGCTACCACACGGCCTGCGACCGGCTGACCAACATCGACCGGACCGCGCTGGACCGGAACGTGACGGCGATGGCCTCGGCGATCGGCCGGTTCGCCGTCGACCTCACCGGGGTCCCGCAGCGCTGACCCGCCCGCGGCGGCCGGTGGCTCAGTCGTAGACACCCGCCACCTCCCAGCGGCCGCCGCGGTGCACGAGCAGCAGGGCCGTGCCGTCGGCGAGCACGACCTGCAGCCGGACCGCGGGCCCGGGGCCGTCGGGGGCCCACCAGCGGGCGTGCACCGGCCAGGGTCCGGCCCAGCCGGTGACCTCCCGGTCGGGGCCGCCGCCCGCGACCCGG
>NZ_WWFY01000311.1:0-1848 GCF_009864975.1 Pseudonocardia sp. SID8383 | reverse complement strand
CGCTGGCCGCGGGCCTGACCGGCGGTCTCGACCCGTCCGCGGTGCGGGTGGAGCGGGTGGCGGCGCCGGCGCACCGGCAGGCCGCGGTCGGCGGGGGCGACACCATCACCGACGGGACCCGCCGCTGTACGGCCGGGTTCGCCGCCTCCGACGGCAGCAGCGACTGGCTGATCACCGCCGGGCACTGCACCCGGGGCTCGTCGTCCTGGTCCGCCGGCGACGGCTCGACGATCGGCTCCGAGGTCGAGACCGCGGGCCGCGGGGTGGACGTCGGCGCGATCGCGGTCGAGCCGGGCGGCGTGTCGGCGACCGTGTCGGGGATCCGGGTGGCCGGGAGCCGTCCGGCGCCCGTGGGCTCCACGGTCTGCCTGTACGGGTCCACCAGCGGGCGGTCCTGCGGCACGGTCCAGCGCACCGACATGACGGTGAACTTCGAGGGCCAGAGCCAGTCCGGGCTGACCTCGGTGGCGGCGTGCGCGCAGGAGGGCGACTCCGGCGCCCCCTACATCACCTCGTCCGGGCAGGCCCAGGGCGTGCACACCGGTGCGGGCGGCGACGGCAACTGCACCAGCTACTTCACCCCGATCCGCACCGCGACCGGGGCGCTCGGGCTGACCCTGACCACCGGCTGAGCGCGCGGGCTCAGTCCCGGGTGCCGCGTACGACGCGGCGCAGCTTGGGCAGGCGCTCGGCGAGGACGCGTTCGTGCCCGCGCCCGGACGGCGCGTAGTAGTCGACGCCGACGACGTCGTCGGGCGGGTACTGCTGGCGCAGGACGCCGTCGGGGTCGTCGTGCGGGTAGCGGTAGCCGACGGCGTTGCCGAGTTTCTGCGCGCCGGCGTAGTGGCCGTCGCGCAGGTGCGGGGGCACCCCGCCGACCCTGCCGGAGCGTACGTCGGCCATTGCGGCGTCGATCGCGGTGATCACCGCGTTCGACTTGGGTGCGGTCGCCAGGTGCACCGTGACCTGGGCGAGCGCGATCCGCGCCTCCGGCATCCCGACGAGCTGCACGACCTGGGCGGCCGCGGTCGCGGCGGGCAGCGCGGTCGGGTCGGCCAGCCCGACGTCCTCCGAGGCGTGGATCATCAGCCGGCGCGCGATGAACCGGGCGTCCTCCCCCGCGACGAGCATCCGGGCCAGGTAGTGCAGGGCGGCGTCGGGGTCGGAGCCGCGGATGGACTTGATGAACGCGCTGATGACGTCGTAGTGCTGGTCGCCCGCGCGGTCGTAGCGCACGGCGACCTCGGTGACGGCGCGCTCGACGGCGGCGAGGTCGATCACCGGGTCGCCGCCGGCGCCGAGGACACCGTCGGCGGCCGCCTCCAGCGCGGTGAGCGCGCGGCGCCCGTCGCCAGCGGAGAGCCGGACCAGTGCCTGTTCGCCGTCCTCGGCGAGCGCGACGGTCGCGTTCAAGCCCCGTTCGGAGGTGACGGCGCGCCGGAGCAGGGTGCGCACGTCGTCCTCCCCGAGGGACTGCAGCTGCAGCACGAGGGAGCGGGACAGCAGCGGGGACACGACGGAGAACGACGGGTTCTCGGTGGTCGCGGCGACGAGCAGGACGAGCCGGTCCTCGACCGCGCCGAGCAGGGCGTCCTGCTGGGTACGGGAGAAGCGGTGCACCTCGTCGATGAACAGCACCGTGGTGGTGCCGCTGCGGTCGCGACGCCGGCGGGCCTCGGAGATGACGGCCCGCAGCTCCTTCACCCCGGCCGAGAGCGCCGACAGGGCGACGAAATGCCGCTCCGCTCCCCCGGCGCCGGCCATCAGCCGGGCGAGGGTGGTCTTGCCGGTGCCGGGCGGGCCGTAGAGCAGCACCGACGCCGCGGCGCCGCCGTCGAGCAGGCGGCG
>NZ_WWFY01000310.1:0-2908 GCF_009864975.1 Pseudonocardia sp. SID8383 | reverse complement strand
CGGCGCCGCGGTCCTGGCGCGGCGGCTCGTCCCGGCCCCGCCGCGGGAGGACACGACGACGGCGTGGACCCCGACCGGCACCGTCCTGATCACCGGCGGCACCGGTGCCCTCGGCGGGCACGTGGCGCGACGGCTCGCCGCCGACGGGGCGCAGCACCTGGTGCTGCTCGGTCGCCGCGGCCCGGACGCTCCCGGTGTGGACGGACTGCGTGCGGAGCTGGAGGCACTCGGTGCGGGCGTGACCGTGGCGGCCTGTGACGCCGCCGACCGGGGGCAGCTGTCCGCGGTGCTCGCGGCGATCCCGGCCGACCGGCCGCTGACCGGCGTCGTGCACGCCGCGGGCGTGCTCGACGACGGGATCCTGGACCGCCTCACCCCCGAGCGGTACCGGGAGGTCTTCCGGTCCAAGGTCACCGCGGCGCTGCTGCTCGACGAGCTGACCCGCGGCCTCGACCTCGACGCGTTCGTCCTGTTCTCCTCCGCGTCCTCGGCCGTCGGCAACCCCGGTCAGGCCAACTACGCCGCGGCCAACGCCGTGCTCGACGCGCTCGCCGAGCAGCGCCGGGCCCGCGGCGACGCCGCCACCTCGATCTCCTGGGGTGTCTGGGGCGGCGGCGGAATGGCGGGGGCCGGCTCCGCCGACGACGCGGCCCGCCGCACCGGGATCGGTGCGATGGACCCGGCGCTCGCGGTCGAGACCATGCTCCGCCTGATCGCGGGGACCGCGCCCACCGCGGTCGTCGCCGAGGTCGAGCTCGACCGGTTCGCCGGCGCGTTCGGCGGCACCCGCCCCAGCCCGCTGCTGCGCGAGTTCCCCGGCTACGCCGAGCTCGTCGCCGGCCGGGCCGGGACCCGGCCCGGCGCGGCGGAGGACGACCTCGCCGCGACGCTCGTGGCACTGCCGCCCGCGCGGCGGCTGGACACGGTCGTGGACCTGGTGCGGTCGCGTGCCGCGCAGGTCCTCGGCTATCCCGGCAGCGACGACGTCGGGGCCGAACGGTCCTTCCGTGACCTCGGGATCGACTCCCTGGGGGCGGTCGAGCTGCGCAACCAGCTCGGCGCCGCCACCGGCCTGGGCCTGCCGGCCACGCTGGTCTTCGACCACCCGACCCCCGCCGCCGTCGCCCGGTACCTGCTCGACGAGCTGGCCGGAGACGACACCGGGGCCGACGGCGAGGAGGCCGGGATCCGGGCAGCACTGGCCACCGTGCCCCTGGAACGGCTGCGCGAGCTCGGCGTGCTGGAGCCGCTGCTGCGGCTCGTCGGCCGCGGCGAGGAAACCGCAGCCGACGACGACACCGGGACCGGTCCCGGTGGCAGCGAGGTCGACGCGATGTCCGTCGACGACCTGGTGCGGGCCGCGCTCGACGGCCGGCCCGACGACCTGTAGCGCGAGTGAGGGAACAGACGATGAACGAGAAGCACGCGTCCGGCACCGCCGGTGGCAACGACGTCGTCACCGCGCTCCGCGCCGCGGTGAAGGAGACCGACCGGCTGCGCCGGCAGAACCGGATGCTGCAGTCCGCGGCCACCGAACCGATCGCCGTCGTCGGCATGGGCTGCCGGTTCCCCGGGGGCGTCGACTCGCCCGAGGCGCTCTGGGACATGGTCGCCGCCGGCACCGACGTGATCTCCGGGTTCCCCACCGACCGTGGCTGGGACCTCGACGCGCTGCACGCCGGCGGCACCGACGCCCGCGACACCGAGATCAGCATGCAGGGCGGGTTCCTGGACGGGGTCGCCGACTTCGACCCCGGCTTCTTCGGTATCTCACCGCGCGAGGCCGTCACCATGGACCCGCAGCAGCGGCTGCTGCTGACCACCGCCTGGGAGGCGATCGAGCGCGCCGGCATCGACGCGGCCGGGCTGCGCGGCAGCCGCACCGGCGCGTTCATCGGCACCAACGGGCAGGACTACGCCTACCTGGTGGTCCGCTCGCTCGACGACGCGACCGGCGACGTCGGCACCGGGATCGCCGCCAGCGCCGTGTCCGGGCGGCTGTCCTACACCCTCGGGCTCGAGGGTCCCGCGCTCACCGTCGACACCGCCTGCTCGTCCTCGCTGGTCGCGCTGCACCTCGCCGTGGCCTCGCTGCGCAACGGCGAGAGCTCCCTGGCCCTGGCCGGCGGCGTCAACGTCATGTCGACGCCCGGGTCGCTGGTCGAGTTCAGCCGCCAGGGTGGGCTGGCCCGCGACGGGCGCTGCAAGGCCTTCGCCGAGGGCGCCGACGGCACCGGCTGGTCCGAGGGCGCCGGGATCCTGGTGCTGGAGCGGCTGTCCGACGCCCGCCGTCTCGGGCACCCGGTGCTCGCGGTCGTCCGCGGGTCCGCGGTCAACCAGGACGGCGCGTCCAACGGGTTCACCGCGCCGAACGGGCCGTCCCAGCAGCGTGTCATCCGGGCCGCGCTCGCCAACGCCGAGCTGTCCGCCGGCGACGTCGACGCCGTGGAGGCGCACGGCACCGGCACACCGCTCGGCGACCCGATCGAGGCGCAGAGCATCCTCGCCACCTACGGGCGGGACCGCGAGCGGCCGCTCGCGCTCGGCTCGGTCAAGTCGAACATGGGACACACCCAGGCCGCGTCCGGTGTCGCCGGGGTCATGAAGATGATCATGGCGATGCAGCACGGTGAGCTGCCCAGGACACTGCACGTGGACCGCCCCTCGACCCACGTCGACTGGTCCGCGGGCGCGGTCGAGCTGCTCACGCAGGCGCGCCCGTGGCCGGCCGTGGAGCGGCCGCGGCGCAGCGGTGTGTCCTCCTTCGGGGTCAGCGGCACCAACGCCCACGTGATCGTCGAGCAGGCGCCTGCCCCGGCCGAGCCCGCCGCCGAGCCCGCCGCCCGCCTCCCGCAGGCGCTGGCCTGGACGGTCTCGGCCCGCACCCCCGCCGCCCTGCGCGACCAGG
>NZ_WWFY01000309.1:0-2029 GCF_009864975.1 Pseudonocardia sp. SID8383 | reverse complement strand
GACCGTGCCCCGTGCCGGACCGGGCCGCCGGGTCACCCGGGCGGTCGGCCCGGACTCGCCGACGTCGAGCCCGGCGACCCGCCGGGCGCGGTGCCGGGTGGCCGGGGCGGTGTCCGCGGCGTACTCGACGATCGTGCGCAGCACCGCCGGGTCGATCTCCAGGACACCGCGCTCGGCGGGGTCGGGGAGGGTGCTCACCGGTCGCGGCCCCGGCCGAGGCCGGACAGGTCCAGCTCGCCGTCGAGGAGCCGGCCGACGACCAGGCCGATGATGCCGAGCACCAGGGTGATGACGAAGGCGAGGAAGCCGCCGGTGGCACCGGCGACTCCGAGCAGGAGGCCGGCGAGCAGGCCGGTCTGGGTGGCGTTCATGGAATGTCCTCTCCGGGACGGGTGGAGCGGTGGGCGTGCCGGCCGGGCCGGTCGACCCGGGGGTGTGTGCGACGTCGGATGGTGCGGATCAGGGCCACCAGGACCCGGGTCGGCAGCGGCAGGTCCGGCACGATCTCGATCGGTGCGTCGTAGCGGCGGTCGTCCGGGTCGGGCGTCCGGCCGGCGTGCGGGTCGGCCGCGAGCGCGCGGAAGCGGGCCAGCCCGGCGCGGAAGACCTCCGGGTCACCGCCGCGGTCGGGGTGGTGGGTTCGGACGAACGAGCGGTAGGCCGACCGCTGCGCGGGGGTCAGGCCCCCGTGCCCGCCGGGATCCGGCTCGTCCATCCCGTACCCACCTCCACCTCAGGGGACCTCCACGTCCGCGACCGTCACGTCGACGGGGACCCCGTCGACCAACGGCGCGAGGGACGCCCGCAGCGCCGCGACGGTAGCCGGGATCGGCCGGTCCAGGCGCAGCACCACCCCGATCTCGACCGGTTCGTCGGTACGGCCGACGAGCACGCCGACCAACCGCCGCCCGGACAGCCAGGTCGCGACGGTCCCGAAGGTGCCGCCGTCGAGCCGCACCACCGACGGGTGCGCGACGACGGCCTCGGCGACCAGCTCGGCCAGCGTGGCCGGTGCCGGTTCCCGGCGCCGCTGCGCGGCGACCTCCGCCGCACCGGGCGGACCGGTGACCACGGCGGCGGGGGACCGGGCGTCGGGCGGGGTCGGCTCGGACACCGTCACTCCACGACGCGGCCGGTCGGGGCCGGAGCCACCGGGGCCTCGTCGCGGTTGTCGTCCTCGCCGGCCAGGTGGATGTCGTTCACCGAGATGTTGACCTCGATGACCTCCAGTCCGGTCATCCGCTCGACGGCGCCGACGACGTTGCGGCGGACCGCGGAGGCCAGGTCGGCGATGGCGACGCCGTACTCGACGACGACGTCCAGGTCGACCGCGGCCTGCTTCTCGCCGACCTCGACGGCCACGCCGGCGACGGTGGAGGCGCCGCTGGTGCCGCCGCCGGGGATGCGCTCGCGCAGCGCACCGAAGGCGCGGGATGCGCCGGAGCCCATGGAGTACACGCCGGAGACCTCGCGCGCGGCGATGCCGGCGATCTTCTGGACGACGGACGCGGCGATGGTGGTGCGGCCCTGGCCGGTGCCGTCGGCGAGGCGTCCCGCGGGGGGCGCGGCCGGGGTCGTGGCGGGGGTGGTGGTCGGGGCGCCGGAGGTCATCGGTGCTCCTCTCACGGGCCGGCCCCGGGTGGGGGCCCGCCGCGGTGCGTGTGGTGTCCCCCGTGGGATGCCCGTCCGTGGCCCTCCCTCACGGTGGTTCACTCGTTCGGAGGAGCCGGGGTCCCGGGGGCGGCGCGGACGTAGTGCAGCAGCAGGGTCCCGTCGGCGGCCGCCTCGTGGCCGGCCAGGCGCAGCGCGCGCGGTACGGGCAGGGGCCGCGGCCCGGTCGCGATCCGTCCCTCCGGGCCCCCGACCAGCACCGGAACCAGGGTGAGGCGCAGCTCGTCGACGACGTCGGCCCCGACCAGCGCGCCGAGCAGGGTCGGCCCGCCCTCGCACAGCACGGAGGTGTGGCCGCGGCGGGCGAGCGCGGCGAGCAGTGCGGCGGGGGAGAGGTCGTCGAGCAGCACGACCTCGG
>NZ_WWFY01000308.1:0-2111 GCF_009864975.1 Pseudonocardia sp. SID8383 | reverse complement strand
GTCCACCGGCGCCACCGCGCTGCGGACCGGGGCCGACCGGCTCGTCGCCGGGGAGCGCACCGCGGTCGACGGGACCGACCGGCTCGCCGACGGGGCGCGCCGGCTCGACTCGGGCACCGGTGAGCTCGCCACCGGCGCGACGCGGCTGCACGACGGCCTGGCCTCGGGCCTGGACGACATCCCGAACCCGGCCCCGGGCGTCCGGGAGGCCACCGCCGCGAACATCGGCGACCCCGTCGCCACCCGCGACGTCGCCTACTCCCAGGCCGACACCTACGGCGCCGGGCTGGCCCCGTTCTTCATGGCACTTGCCACCTGGATCGGCGGCTACGTGCTGTTCCTGCTGGTCCAGCCCCTGTCCCGACGGGCGATCGCGGCCGGGCAGAGCCCGCTGCGGATCGCGCTGGGCGGCTGGATCCCGGCCGGCCTGCTGGGAGTCGTGCAGGTCACCGGCATGTACGCGGTGGTGTCGCTGCTGCTGGGGATCACCCCGGTGCACCCGTTCGCGACGCTGGCGCTGCTGTGGCTGACCTCGATGACGTTCACCGCGATCGTGCACGCCCTCAACGCCCTGCTCGGCGCGGTCGGGCAGTTCCTCGGGCTCGTCCTGATGGTGCTGCAGCTCGTCTCGGCGGGCGGAACGTTCCCGTGGCAGACCATCCCCGGGCCGCTCTACCCGGTGCACCACGTGATGCCGATGGGCTACGCCGTCGACGCACTGCGCCACCTGATGTACGGCGGTGAGCTGGCGGGTGTCCTCGGGACGGCGGTCCCGGTGCTGCTGGTCTGGTTCGCCGGGGCGCTGGCGCTGGCGACGTTCGCGGCATACCGCAAGCGGGTGTGGACGGCGACGGCGGTGAAGCCCGAGCTGGTGCTCTGAGGCCGGCTCAGACCCAGGCCCGCAGCCGCTCCAGCGCCTCGGTGATGCCCTCGGGCGTCCCGGCGCCGGAAAAGCGGATGTAGGCGCCGCCGTCGACCGGGTCGAAGTCCTGCCCCGGTGCGACGGCGATGCCGGTGTCGGCGAGCAGCCGGTAGGTCAGGGCCATCGAGTCCTCGCCCTCGCGCAGCAGGTGCGCGATGTCGGCGTAGACGTAGAACGCGCCGTCGGCGGGGGCGAGCCGGGTGATCCCGAGCCCGCGCAGGCCGTCGAGCAGCAGGTCCCGGTTACGGCCGTAGCGCACGACGTGGGAGTCGGCCTCGGCGTAGCTCGCCTCGTCGAACGCGGCGAGCGCCGCGTGCTGGGGCAGCGCGGGCGGGCAGACGGTGAAGTTGCCGGCCAGCCCCTCCACGGTGCGGCGCAGCCGCGGCGGGCACACCAGCCAGCCGAGGCGCCAGCCGGTCATCGAGAAGTACTTCGAGAACGAGTTGACCAGCACGGCCTCCCGCGAGGTCTCCCAGGCGCTGCTCGTCGCGGGGCTGCCCGGGAACGTGATGCCGTGGTAGATCTCGTCGCTGACGAGCTGGATGCCACGCTCCTCGCAGTACGACGCGAGCGCCGCCAGCTCGGCGGGGTCGAGGACGGTTCCGGTGGGGTTCGCCGGGCTGGCCACGATCAGGCCCTTCACCGGCTCGTCGAGCGCCTCCAGCATCTCCACGGTGGGCTGGAACCGGGTCGCCGGCCCGCACGGCAGCTCGACGACCTCGCAGCCCAGCGCGGCGAGGATGTTGCGGTAGCAGGGGTAGCCGGGGCGGGCCATGGCGACGCGGTCACCCGCGTCGAACGCGGCGAGGAAGGCCAGCAGGAACCCGCCGGAGGACCCGGTGGTGAGCACGACGTCGCCCGGGTCGACCTCCAGCTCCCGGGTGCGCCGGTAGTGCCCGGCGACGGCCTCGCGCAGCTCCGCGATGCCGGGGGCGACGGTGTAACCGAGCACCTCCGACTGCACCGCGGCGACGGCGGCCGCGCGCACGGGTTCCGGCGCCGGGGTCGACGGCTGCCCGGCCGAGAGGTTGATCAGGTCGCCGTGGGTGCGGGCCCGTTCGGCGGCGGCCGCCCAGACGTCCATGACGTGGAACGGGGCGACGGCGGCACGGGCGGCGACGGTCAGGCGGGTCACGCCGCCGAGCCTAGGCGGCGGCCCGGCACGGGACCGGACCGCGCGCCCGGGCGG
>NZ_WWFY01000307.1:0-2131 GCF_009864975.1 Pseudonocardia sp. SID8383 | reverse complement strand
CACGCGGACCGGCACCGGGCCTGCGGTGTCCTGCGCGCAGGCCGGGCACCAGCCCCCGCTGCCGGGCGGCCCGGCACCGCAGCCACCGCAGGTCCGGGGCAGGAGGAGGTCCAGCAGGGCGGCGGCCGGGGACGGGGCTCGGGTCGGGGTCACGGCTCCGATACTCGCCCCCGGCACCGTCGCCGCGGCCCCGCCGGAGTCCGCCCGAGCCGGGTTGTCCACAACCACCGGAGTTGTCCACAGGCCGGGGATCCGGCCACCGGGACCCGCTCAGCCGGGGTAGAACGGCTGTGCGGCCGCGCCCGTCCCGCCCGCCTGCTGCCAGGCGTCGAACTCGCCACCGGAGTAGCTCCACAGGCCGGTCCGGTCGGTCACGTACAGCGGGCGCCCCTCGGCGGCGGCCAGCGCCCCCAGCGGCGCGGTCAGGTTCGTGCCGGGGATCTGGTCCAGGCGCAGACCGTCGGCGCTCACCTCGGACATGGGGCGGTCCGAGTCCGACGCGACCACGATCCGGTCCGCGGAGTGCCAGTCGATCGACACCACGTCGTCGAGTTCCCCGGGGCGCAGGCGCCGCAGCGGCCCGACGGCGACCTCGCCGTCGTCGAGCGGGACGATCGGGCCGACGAGCAGCGCACCGTCGGCGACGACGGCGATCCGGCCGCCCTCACGCGCCAGCGCGATGTCCCCGATCCGGCCGAGCGGCGTCAGCCGGCCCGCGTCCACCGCGCCCTCGACCGGCGGCCCGGACGGCGGGACGAGGACCCGGCGCAGCCTGCCGTTCACGACCGCCCAGATCTCGTCGCCCGCCCCGTTCCAGCTCAGCGAGCGGACGTCGGCGCCGGACACCGGGGTGGCGGTGAGCTCCCCGCCCAGCGGGCCGGTGAGCAGCCGCTGGGTGCCCGTCGACTCCCGGGACACGACGGCGATCCGCCCGCTGCGCGCGGACGCGGCGGCCTCGGTGATGTCGAACGAGCCGTTCCCGGCCTGCCCGGCGACCGGTGCCGCCACGCCGGTCGCGCTGAGCTGACGGACCCGGCCGCCGTCGACGACGTAGGGGAACGCGGGGGCCCGGCCGGGGCCGGCGACGAGGTCGGCCTGGTCCGCGGCCGACACCGTCGGCGTGGCGGGGACCAGCGGTCCGCCGTCGGCCAGCAGCTCCACCCGCGGCACGCCCACCCCGCCGAGGGTCTGCGCGACCTGCGCGGCGAGCAGCTCCCGGTCCTGCGGGGACAGCCCCGACACCCCGGTCAGCTCGATCGACGCGGTGCCCGCCGCGGGGTCGGTCGTCGCCGAGCGGATCCGCGCGGTCGCCGGGAACATCGTCACCGCCGCCCCGGCCAGGCCGGTGGACGGCCCGCGCAACAGTACGTCGACGGCGTCCATCGCGAGCTCGCCGGGACGCCCGCTGCGGATGTAGTGCCCGTCGGGCAGCAGCATCCGGCGGACCGGGTCGACGAACCAGGCCTGCAGCTCGCGGTAGTGCGAGCGGAAGTCCGACAGCCGGACCATCACCCCGGGCGGTGGCCGGTCGATCCGCCAGTGCTCGCCCTCCCGGACGACGCCGACGTCGACCTCGACCCGCTGGGGGGAGGACTCGAACGCCCCGCCCGGCCCGACCGTGCCCAGCCGGGTGCCCCGCACCCGCACCGTCATCCGGTCCGGCCCCGGTGTGCCGTTGTCCGGGGACACGACGGTGTCGAACCGCTCGTCCAGGACGGTCAGCGACGCCGCGTCGTCCCAGTCCGACGCCGACGCCGACAGGTAGCGGCGGGCCTGCGCGTGCCGGTCGTCGGGCGAGCCGGAACGGTAGACGAACCCGCGGACCAGGCCGAGCGGCTCGTCGTCCTCGATCGGGCCGCTCAGGTTCTGCTCGGCAGCCTGCTCGCCCTGGCGCAGCACCTGCACGTCGGACTGCTGGGGCACCGTCGCGCACCCGGCGACGACGGCGGCGACCGTCACGACCAGCGCCGCCAGCGCACGGCGGGCGGTCACCGGTCGCCGCCCGGGTCGATGATGGCCCGCTCGGCGGGCTGCATCGGCGCGTGCTCCTCGGGGCGCAGCCGCCACAGGTCCTCCTCGCGCAGGTCGCGGCCGATCCCCTGCGGCGGGGTCGGCACCGAGCTGCCGTTGC
>NZ_WWFY01000306.1:0-2152 GCF_009864975.1 Pseudonocardia sp. SID8383 | reverse complement strand
CCCGGCCACCCGGGCGCGGGTGCCGGCATCGGCGTCCGGCTCGAGCACGGCGACGGCCCTGGCCAGCTCGACCACGCCGGGCGGTTCGTGGCGCAGCATCGCGGCCAGCCGGTCCCCGGGCGGCGGTGCGCCGCTCCCCGGCCGGTCAGGCGATACGATCGGAACCACTCTCCCGGAGCTGGCGGAGCGCCGCGCGGCCCGGCACCCCCAGCTTGCGGTAGACGCCGGTCAGGTGCTTCTCCACGGCCCGGACGCTGACGGCGAGGTCAGCGGCGATCTCGTGGTTGGTCAGGCCGCGGGAGGCGCGCGTCGCGACCCGTTCCTCGGACCGGGTCAGCGCGGCGGAGGCACGGGAGGTGGGCCGGTGTCCGGGTACGGGCGTCCCGACGGTGTCGTGCAGGCGCGGCGGCGGTCCCGCCGGGTCCCCGGTCCGGGGCGGGAGGTCACCGGGTCCCGGTGGGGCGCGGTGTGCGGTCAGCGCCCTGGTCGCGCGCTCGGCCTCCGACCGGTCCCCCGAGGTCCGCAGGACGATGGTCGCCTGTTCGAGGAGTTCCGCGCCCCGGTCGGTCCCGCCCAGCTGCCCGAGCATCCGCAGGGCCCGGCCCAGCTGTGCCGGTGCCCCCCAGCGGCGTGCCCGCGCCAGCTCCTGCTCGGCGAGTGCCCGGGCCTCGGCCCTGCGGCCGCGCTCGGCCAGGATCTCGACCGCCCACGGACGCCACGGCACGGGGGTGGCGGTCCATCCCGCCTGGTCGAACCGGCGGCCGGCGTCGAGGCAGTACTCCAGCGCGGTCTCCGCGTCGCCGGCCTCGGCGGCCACCCGGGCCCGCAACATCTGCAGGCAGGCCCCGAATCCCGGGGGGACCGACGGCGTCGCGCCGTACCGGGCCAGCACCCGGTCCGCCCCGGGCCCGTGCGGCACCGCGGTCAGCACCGGGGCCAGCACCGTCCCGGGCAGCAGCGAGTCGTCGGCCAGCTCGTCGACCAGCTCGACCGCCGACCGCACCTGCTCGGCGGCCTCCTCGACGCGACCGGAGCACACGAGGACCGCGGCGAGCTCGGCGTGCAGCACCGCCTCGACCACCGGAGCGCGCTCGGCCCGCGCCTGTTCGAGCGCGACCGACAGCCAGGACGGGAGGTCCTCGACCGCGTCGGCCATGCACAGACAGGTCACCAGCATCCCGACCGTGCTGTGGACGTGGTCCGACGACGCCGGCTCACGGGCCAGGACCGCCCGGCAGGCGGCGGCCACCACGCTCGCCGGCCGGTGTCCGCCGACGGCGGCGGAGTGCAGCAGGACGCAGGCGAGCTCCCGCTCCCCCGGGGTCCGGATCGGTAGCCCGTCCGGGAGTGCCTCGAGTTCGTCGAGCCGGGCCGCGGCGGCGGACAGTCCGGCACGGGTGTGCTTGTCGACGTAGTGCAGACGGGCCTCGACCCGGAGGGCGAGCTCGCGGGTCTCTGTGTCCCCGGTGCCCCCGTACCGGCCCAGCTCCTCGGCCACCCCCCGCAGCAGCGCGATCACCGGCGGCGCGGCGCCCTCCAGCGCGAGCGGGGTCACCCGGCACAACGCCGCGGCCCGTTCCCGCAGCGACCCGAGCAACGGCACTGCCTGGACGATCCGGCGCAGGGCGAGCCCGGTGTCGCGCGAGCGCTCGAGGCCCGCCAGGTCGAGCAGCACGGCGGCCCGCCCCGGCTCGTCCGGTCCGGCGAGCAGGGCGTGTCGCAGATAGCGGACGGCGGTCCACGACTCTCCGCGCCGCACCGCGGTCCCCGCCGCGTCGCGGAGCGCCTCGACCGTCCAGGCCGGAGCCGCCCCGCCGGCCGTGAGAAGGTGCGCGGCGATCCGGTCGGACGGCGCGCCCGCGTCCCGCAGCATCCGGGCGGCACGCAGGTGCAGATCGCGGCGCTGGTGCGAGGACTGGACGACTCCGAGGGCGGCGCCGACGAGGCCGTGGCGCAGCCGGTGGCCCTCGGGCCCGGTGAGCCCCATGCTGCGGGTGACAGCACCGGCCACGGCGAGATCGGTCGCGTCCAGCTCGGCGAGCCGGGCCAGCATCACGTCGTCGGCCTTCTCCCCCGCGACGGCGACCGCAGCGAGGTACCGGCGCTCGGTGGCGGGCAGCCGTCGCACGGCGTGGGCGAACCGGTCCCGCAG
>NZ_WWFY01000305.1:0-2192 GCF_009864975.1 Pseudonocardia sp. SID8383 | reverse complement strand
GCTGCTCGGCGCGGCGGACACCGGGCGGCTGCGCGCAGGGCTGCGCGCCGTGACGGTGAAGTACGCCCACGAGCGGCCCGGGTTCGAGCGTGCCTTCGACGCGTTCTTCGGCCTCGTCGCCGCGGACGGTCCCGGCGCGGCCGGCGGCTCGGGGCCCGCCCTGCGCGAGCCCGGCGGCGACGGCCTGCCCGGGGACCTGGACCTCACCGAGGACGACGACCCGCTGGGCCGCTACGCCGGCTACGACCCGGGCGCCGCCGAGGTGGGCGACCTGCTCGACGCGCCGGAGCAGGAGAAGGGGTTCGACCCCCACCGCGACGACGACGACGCCTCGCTGGGCGGCTCGGACAAGGACCTGTCGGTCTCCTCCGGCGAGGACCGGGGCCGGCGCGGCACGACCTACACCGTCGACCTCGAACGCGCCGGGGCCGCGGTCGGCCGGGAGCTCACCTCCGGGGCCACCACGCAGGCGTCGGGCGAGATCGCCTTCGACGACCCGGAGGCGATCCTGGCCTGGCTCGCGGAGTACGACCCGCACGCCGTCTACGCCGACGGTCCCGACGGCGAGGACCTCTCGCAGATCCAGCTCGACCGGCTCGTCGACGCGATCACCGACTTCGTCGCCCAGCTGGCCGAGCGGGTCGCGACCACCGGGGCCGAGGGCCCGGAGACCGGGGCCGGCGGGAACACGCTGGACTCCGCGGACATGGCACAGGCCTGCCACGAGCTGCTGCACCGGATGCGCGGCGCGCCGCGCCGGGTGCCCCGCGAGCACGCGCACGGTCCGCTCGACGTGCGGCACACGGTCCGGCGCAGCATGCGCAGCGACGGCGTCCCGTTCCACCTGCACCACCGCGCGAAGGTCCCCGACCGGGTGCGGCTGCTGGTCGTCGCGGACGTGTCGCTGTCGGTGCGGTCGATCACCGCGTTCGTGCTCCGGCTCGCCCGCACCCTGCACCGGCAGGCGTTCCGCTGCCGGGTGCTCGCCTACGTCGACACCCCGGTCGAGGTCACCGACCTGTTGATGGCCGCGCACGACGACCACGCACTGGCCGCCGTGCTCGCGGCGCCCGGCATCGACCTGGACGCCACCAGCGACTACGGGCGGGTGCTCCGGACCCTGAACGAGGACTTCGCCGACGCCGTCGACTCCCGGACCGCCGTCCTGTTCGTCGGGGACGGCCGGTCCAACGGCCTCCCGCCCGGGACCGACGAGCTGCGCCGCCTCGCCCGCCGCGCGTACCGGGTCGGGTGGATCACCCCGGAGCAGCGCCGCTACTGGGACCAGGCGTCCTGCGCCATGGGCGAGTACGAGGAGGTCCTCGACCACGTGCTGGTCGCCCGCGACGCCGACGAGCTGCTCGCCGGGGCGGGCGAGCTGGGGCACGCCCTGTCCTGAGCGGTGCTCAGCCCTCGCGCAGCGACCGGCGCGGGATGTCCGGGGCGGCCGCGCCCGCGGCGTCGCGGGGCATCCGCCGTGCGAACGTGACGACGGCGTCGGTCAGCGCGTCGAGCCGGTCGCGGACGCCGTCGTCGACGAGCGCGCCGCCGTCGAAGTGGGTGTTGTTCGCGTACACCGCGCCGGGGACCGCCCAGGCCCGGAAGAACCCGACGAGCGGCTTGAGCTCGTGCTCGACCGCGAGGAAGTGGTGGTCGGTGCCCCCGGTCGCGACGAGCCCGACGGGCTTGCCCGCCAGTGCGTCGTTGGGGAGCACGTCGAACAGGTTCTTCAGCCGGCCCGTGTAGCTGCCGCGGTACATCGGGGTGCCGACGACGAGCGCGTCCGCCGCGACGACCCGGTCGATCACCGCGCGGGTGTCGCCGGTGTAGTCGGCGGGGTCGCGGCCGTCGGAGAAGACGACGTCGTGGTCGCGCAGGGCGAGCAGCTCAGCCGACACATCGTCGTGCGCGGCCGCCCTGGCCACCGCCAGTTCCAGCAGCAGCGCGGTCTTCGACGGGTCGGACGGGCTGCCGGAGATCGCGAGGAGGTCCATCCCGGCGACTCTAACCGTCACCCGACCCGGCACCCTGGTGTCGTGCAGCTGAGCCGTCGTTCGTTCCTGCGGGCCGCCGGTGCGTCCGCGGCGCTCGCGGGGATCCCGGCTCTCGCGGCGTGCGGCGCGCCGGCCGACGCGGCGTCGCCGCGGCTGGTCACCTCGTTCGCCGGGACCGGCCCGCTCGGGGCACCCGAC
>NZ_WWFY01000304.1:0-2400 GCF_009864975.1 Pseudonocardia sp. SID8383 | reverse complement strand
GGCCTCGGCGTCGCGGGCCGGTCCGGCCGGGGCACCCACCTGCTCCGGATGGTCCGGGTGGTCCGACGGCAGCACGTGGCGGCCGCGGCGCGGACGGCTGCTGCGTCCGGTCGGGTCGTCCGCGGCCGGGGCGTGCTCGCCGGCGGCGCGGCGGTTGGACACCGCGTCCCAGTCGAGGTCGTCGGCGATCGGAGGGCCGATCGGCGCGGTGAGGTCGGCCTGGTCGACGCGGTCGAACCGGTCGCCGAACGGGGACCCGCCGGACTGCTGTCCGACGCCCTCCTGGGCCAGCACCTCGAACAGCCGCGCCCGCATCCGGGCCGAGGAGTGCGGATCGGGCGAGAGATCACGCCGCGAACGGTCCAGCGCGGCGGCCAGCGCGATCTCGTGCGCCAGCTCCTCCGATGCAGGGGCACCCGCCGGCGCACGGTCGAAACCGTCGTCGCCGGGGTACCCGTCGTCCCATGCCCTGGGCATGCCGTCCGTCCTCACTGCAGTCTCGCGCTGCTCGTCGGCGCGTGTGGCGCCGTCAGTGCACGCCGGTCTGTACAACGACCGACCGCGGACGAGGTTACGGCCTTCAAACCGTTCACCGCATCGAGTAGTGCGTTCGGCGCAGTGATCGACACACCCTCTCGCGTTCCGGCTGATCCGGCGGCAGACCCGCTCACCGCAGACCGTCCGGGAGGAGCTGCGCCAGACGACGCACCGCGCGGTGCTGCAGCGCCTTGACCGCACCCTCGTTGCGGTCCATCAGCTCGGCGGTCTCGGCGACCGACAGGCCCTTGAGGAACCGGTACTGGATGCATTCGCGCTGGTCGGAGTTGAGCTTGGCGATCGAGGCCAGCAGCTCGTCGTTGGTGGCCATGTCGAGTACCTGCTGCTCGGGACCACCGGTGCTGGGCGACAGCTCGACGATCTCCGAGGTCGTCTGCTCCAGCCGGAACCGGCTGGACTTGACGTAGTCGAAGATCAGGTTCCGGGCGATGGTGACGAACCAGGCCCCGATGTCGCGGCCCTGGTAGCTGACCGAGGAGATCCGGCGCAGTGCCCGGACGAAGGTCTCCTGCGTCACGTCCTCGGCGAAGGACCGGTCGCCCATCCGGAACAGCACGTACCGGTAGACCACGTCGTGGTAGCGCTCGTAGAGCTCGCCGAACGCGGCCGCGTCGCCGGCCTGGCAGGCCTCGACCAGGGCCCAGGAGCTGTTCGCGTCCTCGACGGCGCGGGCGGCCTCGTCGGCCGGGTCGGCCTCCGGGCGCTGCAGCTCCTGCGAGATCTGCGGTGCCTGTCGTGGCATCGGCATGTCCTGCTCGGTACGGCCGGGCGGACCCGACCGGGTGGTCCGGCCGTCCGGGCGGTGTAGGGCGGGGCCTGCGGGGTACGTGGGGGGAGCGTCGACCAGGGGAGCGGACGCGATCGGCCCCGTCGGCTGGGACGGTGCAGAGGTCGCTGAAGTCACGGACACCTCCCCGTCCGGCTGGGGGCGGACGGTGTCGGGTCTGTCCTGGCCGGGTTCGGGGGCCCGGTTCGGACGGACGGTCTCGGGGATGGTCTCGGAGCGCTGCTGTCGGAGCAGGCGGTGCGGTCGCATCGGCCGGGTCATGGATCCCGGGGGGTCGGACGGGGTACGGCTCGGCGGGCGACCCGGCCGGCGGGGACCGCCGGCGCGTCCCGCGCGGCGCGGCGCGGTGTGCGCCGTGGCGCGCTGGCGTCGAGCTGCATGCCACTCCCTCGGGTGAGTCGCGCGACGAACCGGCGGTTCACGCGTTGAACTTCATGTAGCGGCGGAGCATAGACGTCTGTCGAGTGGCGCAACGCACTCGCCGCCTCTCGTCGCGTGCCGTTCCGGCGAGCGGCCCGATACGCGCGGTGGACGAACCGTGCGCGAAGCGTGTCCGAATCGACACGTGGCGTACACAGCGGTGAGCGGTCCCTCGGGACACGACGGTCGTGGCCGGGTTTGGAACACTGACGGCGACGCGTGCCGACGAGCCGACCCCGCCCCGGCGGGTCCGAGGATGGAGACCGCCGTGCCGAGTTCCGACCCCGTGCCGGGCCACCGTCCCGACCGGCCCACCCACCTCGCCGACCTGGTGGCGCGCAACGCCTCCGAGCGTCCGGGCCACGACGCCGTCCGTGACCTGTCCGGCGCGGCGCCGCTCACGCTGACCTGGTCGGCGTTCGACGCCGCGGTCTCCGCCGAGGCCGCCCGGCTGCGTGCGGCGGGTGTCCGCCACGGCGACCGGGTCGCGATCGGCCTGCCCGACGGCGCCGGCTACTGCGTGGCCCTGTTCGGCGCGCTGCGGGCAGACGCGGTCGTCGTACCGTTCGGCGCGGGCTCGGTGACCCGCGAGCTCGAGGTCGTGCTCGACCAGGCCCGGCCGGTCGCGGTCGTCG
>NZ_WWFY01000303.1:0-6581 GCF_009864975.1 Pseudonocardia sp. SID8383 | reverse complement strand
GGGCGGGCGCTGGTCGCCATCAGGCAGAGCCCGGCGACCCGGTCCGGGGCCCGCCGGGTCAGCGCCATCGCGACGATCCCGCCCAGGCTGAGCCCGCCGAGGGCGAACCGGTCGGGCAGCGCGTCGAGCAGCGCCTCGACCTGGTCGTCGAGGGTCGGCCGGTCGAGGACCGGGTGCAGCGCCCCCGCCCCCGCCGGGCCCCACAGCCGGGCCGAGCAGTTCATGCCCGGCAGCAGGACCAGCGGCGGGGACGACGGGACGGCGGGCACCGCTCAGCCCTTGACCGAGCCCGCGCCCAGACCGGCGACGAGGTAGCGCTGGGCGACGAAGGCGAACCCGATCACCGGCAGCGTCAGCAGGATCGCGGCGGCGCCGGCCTGCTGCAGCATCGGCAGCGTCTGCCCGAGCTGGGTGGCGATGAAGACCGGGACGGTGCGGGCGACGACGTCGGTGAGGACGTTCGCCGTCAGGTACTCCTGGAACGCGAACAGGAACATGAAGATCCCGGCGGTGAGGATGCCGGGGCCCATCAGCGGCACCATCACCCGCCACAGGATCTGGAAGCGGCTGCAACCGTCGAGCATCGCGGCCTCGTCGAGCTCCTTGGGGATCTCGGCGAAGAAGTTGCGCAGCAGCCAGATCGAGAACGGCTGGTTGATCGCCACGAGTGCCGCGGCGACGGCGAAGGTCGTGTCGTAGATCCCCAGCGAACGCGACAGCTCGTACATCGGCAGCACCACGGCGAACCGGGGCAGCGCGCGGAAGATCAGCGCCGCGATGAGCAGCGCGACCGACACCCAGCCCGGGTAGCGCGACAGCGCGTACGCGGCGGGGATGCCGATCAGCAGCGCGATCACCGTGCTGATCAGCGCGACGACCAGGGTGTTGAGCAGGTACCGGTAGAACTCGGTCGTCTGCCAGAGGTCGACGAACGCGGTGAAGGTGGGCTCCCAGGTGAACACCGGCGGATCGAGGAAGGCGACGTCGGTCGGCTTGGTGACCGACATGGCCGTCCACAGCACCGGGCTCAGCATCACCCAGCAGATCACCAGCAGCAGTCCGCCGACCAGGACGGTCCGCCCGCGTGGGCGGCGGCGGGCCGGGGCGGGGCCGGTGTCGTCGGACGGGCCGGGGGTGGTGGCCGGCGGGGCGGTCTGCACGCTGCTCACTGGCGGGCCTCCTTGGCCATGTCCCGGATGAACGGGGAGAGCAACAGCACGATCAGGACGATGAGCAGCACGTTGATCGCGCTGCCGAGCCCCAGCTGCTGGCCGCCGTCCTGGAAGGCGATGTTGTAGATGTAGAGCATGATCGACTCGTTGCCGATCTGCGGTGCCTGCGGCGAGAGCGGGACGAGCTGGTCGAACGTCCGCAGCACGTCCATGATCGAGATGATCGAGACGAAGGTGAGGACGCCCCGGATGCTCGGCACGATCACGTGCCAGTGCACCCGCCAGCCGGTGGCGCCGTCGATCCGGGCGGCCTCGACGATCTCCCCCGGGACGCCCTGCAGCCCGGCGAGGATCACCAGCATGGCGAACGGCAGCATGAACCAGACCGTGTTGAGACCGATCATCACCCGGTTCGCCCACGGCTCCGTGAACCAGAGGATCTCGGCCCCGGTGAGCTCGGTGATCAGGTAGTTGACGACGCCGCCGAAGTTGGAGTCGAACAGCCAGGAGAACATCGTCGCGCCGACGACGTTGGGCACGACGTAGGACACCAGGAGCACGCCGAGCACCCAGGGGCGGGACCGGCCGAGCCCGTTGACCAGCACGGCGAGCAGGTAGCCCCCGACCAGCAGGACGGCGACGACGGCGACGGTCAGGCCGACGGTGAACAGCACCGCCCGCCCGAGCCGGGGGTCGGACAGGGCCTGGGTGTAGTTGTCCAGGCCGAGGAAGGTGCCGGGTTCGCCGTAGTTGACCCGCTGCAGGCTCCACTCCACGGTCTTGTAGAGCGGGAACAGCAGCAGGCCGAGCATCACCAGCAGGCTCGGGGAGACCAGTCCCAGGAACTCGCGCCTGCGCATGGTCGCCTCACCTCGCTCTCGTGGGTGGTGGGAAGGGGGTCAGCGCCGGTACTCGGCGACGATCGCGGTCGCGATCTCCTGCATCTGCCGCTGGCCGTCCGGGATCGTCGTCCGGCCGGCCAGCACGTCGGCGACGACCGGGCGGGTCTCGTTGCTGATCCGCGACGTCCACGGGTAGGGCTCCGGTGGGGAGGCCCTGCCGATCGACTCCAGCTGGGCCCGCGCGAACGGGCTGCTGTCCGGGGTCACCATGCCCTCCCGGGCCGGGAACGCGCCGGGCACCGCGGCCCTCGACGACTCCGGCCCGACCGAGGCGGCGACGAGGTGGAACAGCAGGTCCCTGTCGACATCGGTGTTCTCCGGGATCGCCCAGCCGTCGACCGACAGCGTGTTGTAGAGCACGTCGCCGCCGGCCACCGACGGCGGCGGGGCGAACGCGAAGTCCGCGGCGAACCGGCTGTTGTCCGCCTCGGTGAGGTCCTTCATCCGGCCGCTGAACATGATCGCGATCGCGGCAGAGCCGTTGTACATCTGCTGCTGCACCGCGGGCTGGGCGAACGTCGTCACCTGCGGGTCCATGTAGGGCACGAGCGAGCGCAGCTGCTCGAACGCCTCCGCGGCCTGCGGGGTGTCGAAGTTCGGGCGGCCGGTGTGCCGGTCCACGTAGTCGGTGCCCAGCGAGCCCAGCGCGGCGTCGTAGGCGGTGGCGAGGTCCGAGCTCGCCAGCAGCGGAAGCGCCAGCGGGTAGCGGATGCCGCCGTCGCGCTGGATGCGCTCGGAGACCTGCCGCAGCTCGGCGAAGGTGCGCGGCGGCGTCAGCCCGAGCCGGTCGAAGACGTCGCGGCGGTAGGCCATGACGAACATCTGGGCCTGCATCGGGATGCCGTAGAGGGTGCCGTCGTAGGACATCGCCTCGCGCATCGCCGGGTTGAGCCGGTCCAGGTCGAACTGCGCGCCGTAGCGGGCCACCAGGTCGTCGAGCGGGTGGAGCTTGCCGGTCGAGGCCTGCTGCGGGACGACGAAGCCGTAGGTCTCGAGGATGTCGTAGGTGCCGAAGCGGCCGGCCAGCGTCGCGATCGTCTTCTGGGCCTGGCCCGCGTAGTCGATCGGCTCGTGGTGCAGCGTGACCCCGTCGCGCGAGCAGCTGCGCACCATCGAGTTGGTGAACGGGTCGATCGCCGAGGAGTTGTAGGCCAGGACGTTCACGTCCACCGGCGACGGTGGCGGTGGGAAGTCGCACGGGACGAGCGTGGCGGTGGCGGCGGGGGTCCGCGACCCGGCGCCGCATCCGGCCAGCAGCAGCACCACGGCGAGCCCCAGCGCCACCACGAGCGGGCGGCTGCCCCGGCCCGCCGACCCACCTCCGACATACATACGCATGCGCGATCAGTCCCGGAGTGCGTCGAGCCGGATGCGGGCGCTGTCGCGGTGCCCGACGAGCTGCTCGAAGTCGGACACGGTCACGGTCGGCTCGGCCTGGGCGCGGGTCGCCTCGCGGGTCGCCCGCTGGTAGGTCAGCTGCTTGAGGAAGCCGGCCACCGACAGTCCGCCGGTGTAGCGCGCGCCCCGGGTCGTCGGCAAGACGTGGTTGGTGCCGGACATGCCCTTGTCGGCGTAGGCCACCGTCGAGTGCGGACCGAGGAACAGCGATCCGTAGTTGCGCAGCCGGCCCAGCCACCAGTCGAGGTCCTCGGCGATCACCTCGAGGTGCTCCGGAGCGAGGGTGTCCATGACCCGGGCGACCGTCTCCCGGTCCGGTGCCAGGTAGACCGTGCCGTGGTCGCGCCAGGCCGCCCCGGCGATCGGGGCGGTCGCCAGGCCCGCGAGCTGCTTCTCGATCTCCTGCGGCACCTCCTCGGCCAGCCGCCCGGAGGTCGTGACCAGGGATGCGGGCGAGGTCGGCCCGTGCTCGGCCTGGGCCAGCAGGTCCGCGGCGACGGTCGCGGCGTCGGCGGTGTCGTCGGCGATCACGGCGACCTCCGACGGCCCGGCCAGCACGTCGATGCCCACCTGCCCGTAGAGCTGGCGCTTGGCCTCGGCCACGTAGGCGTTGCCGGCGCCGACGATCATGTCCGAGGGCGTCCCGTCGAGCAGCCCGAACGCCATGGCCGCGAGCGCCTGCACACCGCCGACGGCGTAGACCGCGTCGGCACCGCTGATGTGCGCCGCGTAGAGCACGGCCGGGTGCGGGCGGCCGTCGCGCGAGGGCGGGGTGGCCGCGACGATGTTCGGCACGCCCGCGACCCCGGCCACGCCGACGGTCATGAACGCGCCGGCCAGCAGCGGGAACCGGCCCGCGGGGAGGTAGGCACCGACGTTCTGCACGGGAACCAGGCGCTGTCCGCACACGACCCCGGGCAGCACCTCGGACTCGAAGTCCTGCAGCCGCGCCCGCTGCATCCCGGCGAACCGGCGGGTCCGGTCGGCGCCCGCGTCGAGCGCCGAACGCAGGTCCGCGGGCAGCTCGTCCCCGGCCCGGGCGAGCTCGGCGGGACCGACGAGCAGGTCGGAGCCGGTGAACCCGTCGAGGTCACGGGCGTAGCGCAGCACGGCGTCCATCCCGTCCGCGGAGATGGTGCGCAGCATCTCCGAGACGGTGGCGACCACGGCCGGGTCGCGCAGGTCTGCGCTGTCGGCGACGGCCGGCGCCTTCGCCACGGTGACGGGTGAGCCGATCCGCCGCATGTCCGCTTCAGTGAGGTGCATACGCATACACTAGAAGTCGCGGGCCGGACCTGACAAGGGCCGGACGACGTCCGGGCGGCTCAGCCCACCTCCCGGTACTCGGCGACGATCGCCGTCGCGATGTCCTGCATCCGCTGCTGCCCCTGCTCCACGGGGACCCGCCCGGCCAGCACGTCGGCCACCACCGGACGCGTCGCGACCGAGATGCGCGAGGTCCACGGGAACGGCTCGGGCGGCGGGGCCTTCCCCAGCGCCTCCAGCTGCGCCGGCGCGAACGGGCTGCTGGCCGGCGTCACGCTGCCCAGCCGCGACGGGAACGCCGCCGGCACCGCCGCGCGCGCCGACTCCGGCCCCACCGACGCGGCCAGGAAGCGGAACAGCAGGTCCGGGTCGACCTCGGTGTTGGCCGGGATCGCCCAGCCGTCGACCGACAGCGAGTTGTAGAGCACGTCGCCACCGGCGACCGACGGCGGCGGGGCGAACGCGAACTCCCGGGAGAAGCGGCTGTTGCGCTCCTGGACCAGGTCGAACATCCGGCCGCTGTACATGATCGCGATCGCGGCCGAGCCGTTGTACATCTGCTGCTGCACCGCGGGCTGGGCGAACGTCGTCACCTGCGGGTCCATGAACGGCAGCAGCGACCGCAGCTCGGTGAACGCCCGCGCCGCCGCCGGGGTCGTGAAGTTCGGGCGGCCGGTGTCGCGGTCGACGTAGTCGGTGCCGAGCGAGCCGAGGGCGGCGTCGTAGGCGGTGGCGATGTCGGCGCTCGCGAGCAGCGGCAGCGCCAGCGGGTAGCGGATCCCGCCGTCGCGCTGCACCCGGGCCGCGACCTCGCGCAGCTCGGCGAAGGTCCGGGGTGGGGCCAGGCCGAGCCGGTCGAACACGTCGCGGCGGTAGACGAGCGTGAACGGCTGGGCCATGGTCGGCAGCCCGTAGAGCTTCCCGTCGTAGGACAGCGCCGCCAGCATCTCCGGGCTCAGCCGGTCCAGGCCGTACTCCTCGCGGTACCGGGCGACGAGGTCGTCGAGCGGGCGCAGCTTCCCGGTCGAGGCGAACTGCGGCACGACCAGCCCGTAGGTCTCGACGATGTCGTAGGTGCCGTAGCGCCCGGACAGCGTCGCGATGGTCTTCTGGGTCTGCCCGGCGAAGTCGATCGGCTCGTGGCGCAGCGTCACGCCGTCCCTCGAGCAGCTGCGGACCATCGTGTTCGTGAACGGGTCGACGGCCGAGGAGTTGTAGGCCAGCACCCGCACGTCGAGACCCTGCGCGGGCGGCGGGAACCCGCACGGCACGAGTGTCGCCGTCGCGGCCGGGGTGCGTGAGCCCGCGCCGCAGCCGGCCAGGAGCAGGGCCAGCACCGTCACGACGGCCGCGGTGATCCGGTGGGGGCGCACCGCACCATGAGAACCCACCCGTGTGGGCGGGGCCACTCCACCCGTCGTGGTGACCCGGCGGTGTGGCTGCTTGCCCCGGCCCATCCGGCTGTCGAGAGTCCCCGCCGTGCCCCGTGTCCTGTCCGTCCTGTTCGCCGCGGTGCTCGGCTGCGCCGTCCTGCCCGCGGTCGCCCTGCCCGCGGCCGCCGACGGACCGGGGCGCACGTTCGTCGCCGTGTCGGTCGCGACCGTGTGGACCTCACCGGACAGCCCGCGCCCGCGGGACCGGGCCGCCGTCGCCGCCCCGGCCGACCCGGCCGCATGGATGGGGTCGATGAGCAGCGCGGACCGCCGCGAGCTCACCACCGCCTCGCGGACCCAGACCCAGGCGCTGCTCGGCGCCCCGGTGACCGTGACCGAGCGCCGCGACGGGTGGGCGCGGGTCGTCGTGCCCGGCCAGCCGTCGGACAAGGACGGCCGCGGCTACCCCG
>NZ_WWFY01000302.1:0-3365 GCF_009864975.1 Pseudonocardia sp. SID8383 | reverse complement strand
GCCGGCGTCGGCGGCCCGGGCGAACCGGGCGGCGTCGACGCCGTTGCCGATCACCGTCGCCTCCCGGCCCCAGCCGGCGCGCACCTCCGCGGCGACGGCGCGGGAGACGCACACCAGCGCGGCCGGGTGCACCAGCGCGCGTTCGTGGCAGGCGGCCAGCTCGGGGGTGCTGAACTCGTCGAGGTGGTGCACGGTGCGCAGCAGCGAGCCGTAGCCGTGCGCGCGGCCCTCGGCGTTGGCGGACAGACAGTCCTGGGCGTGCCGCACGTCGACCGCGGGGGCGTCGGCCAGCCCGGCGGCCAGCAGGTCGATCGAGCGGAGGATGCGGGCGCCGACCGTCTCGCCGTCGATCTCCGGAACCGGGACCAGATGCACCGCGACGCGGGGGTCGACGGCCCGGAAGAAGCCGGTGTCCCCGCCCCGGGCCAGGGAGAACACCGCGACCTCGTGCCCGGCGGCGGCGAGTGCCTCGGCCAGCGCGAGGGTGTGCACGACCCCGCCGCGCGGCTTGGTGGAGTAGGTGGACAGCCGTATCCGCACCGCTCAGCCCCGGTACAGGTCGGGTCGGCGTTCCTTGAGGTGGTGTAGCACCGCGCGGGCGGAGGCGATCATCTCGTCGGGCTCGACGTCGGTGACGGCGAGCCCGCCCTTGGACCACGTGCGGGCCAGGATGTCCCCGCCCGGCCCGACGACCTTGGCCCGGCCCAGGAAGTGCAGGGAGCCGTTGCGCCCGCTCTGGTTCGCCGAGATCAGCAGCACCTGGTTCTCGGCGGCGCGGGACTGGTCGTAGAGGTCGAACAGCCGGGCCTGGCGGTCCTGCGCCATCCGGGGCGCCCGGTTGGTCAGCGAGGTCGGCCACGCGGACAGGCAGGCCAGCAGCTGTGCGCCGTCGAGCGCGAGCGAGCGGGCCGACTCGGGGAAGGTCTTGTCGTGGTCGATGAGCATCCCCATCCGCCCGGCGGGGGTGTCGAACGCGGTGAACCCGTCCCCGGCGGCGAACAGCCCGGCGACACCCGCGGGCTGGTGCACCTTGCGGTGCCTGCCGAGCACACCGTCCCCGGTCAGGCAGACCGCGGAGTTCCACCGCACGCCCGGCTCGGGGCCGGCCTCGCAGAACCCGACGCACACCACCATCTCCCGGGCGAGCGCGGCGACCGCGCGCACCTCGGGGCCGTCCGGGTCGAGCTCGGGCGGCAGCACCGCGCCGTCGTCCGGGTCGGCGGGATCGGGGCTGCGCAGGTCGTGCACGTAGCCGCCGAGCGCGCCGTCGGGCAGCACCAGCACGCGCACGCCCTGCTCCCGGGCGTGCGCGACGATCACACCGATCCGCTCCAGGTCGAACGCGACGTCGCGGGTGAAGTTCGCGGCCGCCGCGGCGACGCGCACCTCACACCCCCGCGTGGACCGGGCCCGGCCCGTAGGCCGCCGGACGGCGGTCACGCAGGTGCCCCATCACGCGGCGGGCCGCGTCCACCTCCGCGTCCACGTCGACGGTCGCGACGGCGAGTCCGGCCTCGCTGCCGGTCGTCGCCAGCACCTCGCCCCCCGGGTCGACGATCTTGGCGCTCGCCACCAGCTGCATGTCGCCGAACGTACCGGCCTGGTTGGCCGAGACCCAGACGAACTGGTTCTCCAGTGCCCGGGAACGGTCGTGCAGGTCGAAGCGACGGGCCCACCGGTCCTCGGCGAGGACCGGGGCACGGTTGGTCCGCGACGCCGGCCACGCGGACAGGCACAGCACGGTCCGGGCGCCGTCGTCGGCCAGTGCACGGGCCGCCTCGGGGAACGCCTTGTCGTAGCAGATCATCATGCCGGTGCGGCCGTACGGCGTGTCGAACGCGGCGAACCGGTCGCCCGCGGCGTAGCTGGAGTTCTCGTTGATCGGCTGGTGCACCTTGCGGTGGTGGCCGAGCACCCCGTCCCCGGTGACGGCGACACAGGAGTTGTAGGGCCGCCCGCCGGACGCGTCGTCCCCGGTCTCGCAGTACCCGGCCGCGACGACCATGTCCCCGGCCAGCGCGACCAGCCGCCGGACCTCCGGCCCGTCCGGGTCCAGCTGCGGCGGGCGGTCGGCGGGGGTGCCGGGCACGTCGTGCAGCGACGACAGGTACCCGCCCATCGCCGCCTCGGGCAGCGCGAGCACCTGCACCCCGGCCGCGCGGGCCCGGTCGATCGTGGCGGCGATCCGGGCGAAGTCCTCGTCGAGGTCGCGGACGAAGCCCTGCGCGGCGGCGCCGAACGTCGTGGGCGTCATCGAATCTCCTCGGGGTGGTGGGCGGGGGCGCCGGCGCGGCCCATGCCGGTGACACCCGCGGTGACGGCCTCGGTCTGCTCGCCGTCGGGCCAGCGCAGCCGGACCCCGGCACCGGGGACGAGCTCGCCGCACTCGGCGGAGACCGCGGGGCCCGCGTCGGGGGCGGGTGCGCCGGGGTCGTCCGCGGTGAGCAGGCCGAACCCGGGGAAGCAGGTGAACCAGTCGCCCGCGGTGGCGCCGTCCGGCCGGGGGACGGCGGCGACGTCGAGGACGGCGCCGACGCCGGAGGCCTCGGCGAGCATGCCGAGGGTGCCGGCGAGCCCGGCCATCGACACGTCCTTCGCCGCGGCGGGGCGGTGCGGTGCGTCCGGACCGATGGCGCCGACGGTCGCGGTCAGCTCGGCGCGGGTGCGCGAGGTCGTCGAGTCCCACTGACGTCCGGTGTAGCCGGGACGCCAGCCGCCGCCGAGATCGGTGGTGAGCCGGACCCGGTGCCCGGCGCGGCCGCCACCGGCAGGGACGGGACGGTCGGTGCGTCCGAGCGCGGTCAGCGACAGCGCCGCGGGCACGTCGAGCTGGGTGTGCCCGCCGAGCAGCGGGACACCGTAGGCGTCGGCCGCAGCGCGTACCCCGCTCAGCACGCGGTGGGCGAACGAGGCGTCCCGGGCGCCGACGGCGTCGAGCAGCCCGACCGGGGCGGCACCCATCGCCGCGAGGTCGTTGACGTTGACCAGCACCCCGGCCCAGCCCGCCCACTCCGGGTCGCGCTCGACCATCGCCGGCACGATCGCGTCGCAGCAGGCCACGACGTCGGTGCCCGGGACGGGGGCGCCGTCGTCGCCGACGAACCCGGCCGGGCCGAGGCCACCGACCAGCGCACCCAGCGGTGCCTTGGTGGCGACGACGAGGTCCTGGACGCGGGTCACCGGCCACCGCATCGTGACGTGCGGGGCCCCGGCGACCTCGCAGTCGCGGACCCGGGTCCAGCCGAGCCGGTCGAACAGGACCGCGCCCGCGGCCTGGACGTCGGCGTCGAAGCGCAGGACGCCGGCGGCCTCGGCGCGCGCGCAGGCGGCGCGGACCAGTGCCGCCCCGACGCGGACCCCGGTGC
>NZ_WWFY01000301.1:0-8553 GCF_009864975.1 Pseudonocardia sp. SID8383 | reverse complement strand
ACAACGCCGAGCTGGTCGCCGCCCGCGGCGCCGGGCTGGGTGGCCCGTTCACCGCCGACACGCTGCGCAGGCTGCTGCACGACGGCGAACTCGCGGCCGCCGCCCGCGACGTCCGCGCCGAGATCGCCGCGATGCCGACGCCGCAGGCCAGGGTCGAGGTGCTGACCGCCCTGGCCTGAGCGGCGTCGGGACGGTGGGCCTAGAAGACGGCGACCGCGACGATCAGACCGAGCGCGACGTGCGCGGCCGCGACGACCTTCGCCACCGCCCGCGGCTCGTCGGACTGGATGACCTCGCCGATGTCGATGCCGGTCACCCACTCCAGCAGCCGCACCGCGGCGACCTGGGCGATGATCCCGATCAGACCGAACACCAGCGACGACACGACGCCCTGCAGCAGCGAGCCGTACGAGCCGTAGATCGCGGTGACGATGATGAACGCCATCGACAGCATCCCGGCCGAGGTGATCGTGACCGCGTTCGGCAGACCGCCGCGGACCATCGCCGGGAGCTTGCCGGGCGTGGTGAGGTCGATGGCCCAGAAGCCGACCAACATGAGCAGGGTGCCGATCACGGCGTAGAGCAGGATCGCGCCGACACCGCGGCCGAGGACGCCCCAGTACGTGGCGTCGAACGCCTGGGCGAGGATCACGGGAGGTACCTCCGGGGAGCGGGGGTGTGCAGGAACCGGTGCAGGAACAGGGTCAGGACTCGGGGATGCGGTGCGGCACGAAGGCCGCGCCGTCGTCGGTGATCAGGCCGGCGGTCTCGCGGATGCCGAGCCCGGCGGCGGTGTCACCGACCAGCCAGGCGCCCAGGCAGGGACGGAACCCGTCGAATTCGGGCAGCGGGTCGAACATCTGGTAGACGAAGCCCTCGTCGCCGTAGACGCCGCCGGTCGCGGTCTCGTAGCCGGGGGCGACGATCTGGATGTTGGCGCCCTCGCGGCCCAGCAGGGGCTTGCGGACGTACTCGGTGAGGATGCCGGGGTTGCCGAGCGAGGCGGGCAGCAGGTTCGGGTGCCCGGGGTACATCTCCCACAGCACCGCGAGCAGCGCCTTGTTCGACAGCAGGGTCTTCCACAGCGGTTCGAGCCACAGCGTCTCGGGCAGGCTGCGGGTGACGTGCTTGCCGAACTCGTCCGACAGCATCCACTCCCACGGGTAGAGCTTGAACACCGTCGACATCGGAGCTTCCTCGAGGTCGACGAAGCGGTCCAGTGCGGAGTCCCAGCCGATGTCCTCGATGGACAGTCCGACGGTGTCGAGGCCCGCCTCGGCGGCGGTCTCCTGCAGGTAACCGACGGTGATGTGGTCCTCGCCGGTGGACTCGGCGCCGGACCAGGTGACGTGCACCTCCGACGACGGCAGCAGACCCTTCAGCTCGCCCCAGCGTTCGACGAGCTTCTCGTGCAGGGAGTTCCACTGGTCGTCGCCCGGGTGGACGTCGGACAGCCAGTGCCACTGCAGGATCGAGGCCTCCAGCAACGAGGTGGGGGTGTCCGCGTTGTACTCGAGCAGCTTGGCCGGGCCGGAGCCGTCGTAGCGCAGGTCGAAGCGGCCGTAGAGGTGCGGGTCCGAGCGGCGCCAGGACTGCGCGACCTGCTCCCAACACCACTCGGGCAGCGCGAAGTCCCGGAACCGCTCGGTGGTGACCACGTGGTCGACCGCCGACAGGCACATCGACTGGAGCACCTCGACGTCGGCCTCGAGGGACAGGACCTCGTCCATCTCGAAGACGTAGTGCACCGACTCGTCCCAGTAGGGCCGCTCGTTGCCCGAGCCGTCCCGGCCGGGGGTGCCGAAGGCGAGCCCCTGCTCGGCGACGGTGCGCTGCCAGTCCGGACGGGGGGTGCCGCGTTCGCGTCGCACGCCTCAGCTCCCGCTGGAGAAGCCGGAGCCGCCCGAGGACGACGACGACCCGCCGCCGACGCCGAGACCGCCGCGGGAGATCGTGCCGCTGCGGTTCGCCGAGCCGATGGTCGAGCCGGTCGTGCCGCTGCGGACCGTGGTGCCGCTCGGCGGCGGGGACACGTTCCCGCCGGTCGCGACCTGGCCGACGCCGCCGCTGCCGCCGTAGTTGTAGTGGTACTGCCGGCCGCCGCCGCCCAGGAAGATCGGGACGAAGGCGAAGCCGCCGCCCCCGTTGGACACCTGGCCCTGGCTCTGGGTGCCGCTGCAGTTTTCGTCCGGCACGACGACGCCCTGGTCGTCGACGCAGCGCGCCTCGACCGACTCGCTGCCGCCACCGGACCCGGCGTAGACGGCCGCGATCAGGGCGACGACGCCGACGGTCGCGCCGGCGCCGATCAGCACCCGCTTCGTGGTCTTGGAGCGGGCCTCCTTGAGCCGCACCGCCTCCCGGTCCGCGCGCAGCTTCTGCTCGCGGGCGCGCTTCTCGGCGAGCGTGGGCTCGCGCGGCGCGGTGCTGCCGTCCTGCTGCCGGATCCGGCCGCGCGGGGCCTCGGCGGGCTGCTCGGCGGGCGCGTTCGCCCACGGCGCCGTCGCCGGTCCGTCGGTCTGCGGTGTCGGCGTCGTCGACTGCGGCTCCGGTGTCGCGCCCCCCGGTGTCGCCCTCGGCGTACCGGCGGGCGGCGTGCTGTCGTCCGGGCCGCCGCCGGCGCGCGGTCCGTCGGTCATCGCTGGTCCCCCATCGTCACTCCCGTCCCCCGCGCGCACCGTACCGGGAGCGGCCGACGACCACCGGCCGTTCCCGGATGACGATTCGGCTGCGTTTCACCCACACCCGCCCGGACGAGTGGTCGCGGTACCCCGTCGCACCGGGCGGACCTGCACGTTCACAGCATCCGGCCGACCGACCGCCGCGCCGGGGCACCGGCCGGGTGAAGCCGGGCCGACCCCGGCTGCATGATGGGGGACGTCATGGATTCCCGCTCCTCCGCCGGCTCCGACCGGCCCGACGCGACCGGCCGCACCGCCGTCCACGCCGGGCAGGGGACCACCTCGGTGCTGTCCCGGCCGTCGGCCACGCCGGTGGCCCCGACCCGTCGGCGACGGTCGTCGGAGGCCTCCGGACGCGCGGGCGCAGGGCGGGGCGGGCTCCTCGGGGCCCGCCGGGTCGGGATCGGGATCCTGGTCGGCGCGGTGTTGATGCTGACCGTCGCGTCGGTCGACTCGCTGCTCGGTGCCGAGGTGCCCGTGCTGGGGTCGTTCGCGTCCTCCGGGGTGCCGAAGGTGGAGGAGCCCCCGCCGCTGCCGCCCCCACCGGACACCCCGGGCACCTGCCTGAACTGGACCCGGTCCGACGCGACCGACACCGCCGCCGTCGACTGCGCCCGGCCGCACCTGTTCGAGCAGGCGGGACGGGTCGCGCTGACCGACCAGCCGACGTTCCCGGCCGACGAGGCCTGGCAGAAGCTCGTCGCCGACCGCTGCACCCCGGTGGTCACCACGTACCTGAACGGCAAGTTCGACCCGGACGGGAAGTTCCGGGTGGGCGCGCTCAAGCCGTCGCAGCAGCGCTGGGACAGCGGCGACAAGGGCATGCGCTGCGGCCTGCAGATGGCCTCGCGCAGCGGGGAGATGTTCCCGATCACCGGCAAGGTCGCGGCTCAGGACCAGTCCGCGGTCCAGCCGGTGGGCACCTGCCTCGCCATCGACGGCCGCACCGTCGGCGACCCGACCGACTGCGCCGGGCCGCACGCCGTCGAGGCGGTCGGGCTGGTCGACCTGGGTACCGAGTTCACGGAGGACTGGCCGGCCATCGAGGACCAGGACAAGTTCCTCCAGCCCGCCTGCACCGACGCCGCGAACACGTTCGCCGGCAACGACCAGGTGATCGGCGCCAAGGGCCTCACCGTCTACTGGGGCAACCTCTCCGAGGAGTCCTGGAAGGCCGGCAGCCGCAAGGTCAACTGCAACATCGGCACCCTGCTGCCGGACAACAGCGGCTTCGCCTCGATCACCGGCTCGGTGAAGGGGAACCTGGTCGTCTCCGGGCAGCCCGCCGCCCCGGCACCGTCCGCGCCCGGTGCGCCCGCTCCGGACGGTGCCCCGGCCGACGGGTCGGCCACCCCGGCCCCCGGCTCGCAGGCCCCGGTCGAGCAGCCCGACGGCGAGCAGCCCGCCGCCCCCGACGGCGGCGCCGGACAGCCGGACCTCGACATCCCACCCGGCCTGCCCGGGCTGTCGGGCAACTGACGTGCCGGTGGCGATGCCCGCCGACCGGTTCGACGAGCTGGTCTGCGAGGCGCTCGACCTCGTGCCCGCCGAGCTCGCCGCGGCGATGGACAACGTCGTCGTGCTGGTCGAGCCGTGCCACCCCGACGAGCCGGACCTGCTCGGGCTCTACGAGGGCGTCGCGCTGACCGAGCGCACCGCGGACTACGCAGGCGAGCTGCCGGACCGGATCACCGTGTACCGCGACGCCGTCCTCGACTTCTGCGAGGACGAGGAGCAGGTCGTCGACGAGGTCGCGATCACCGTCGTCCACGAGATCGCGCACCACTTCGGCATCTCCGAGGAGAAGCTGCACGAGCTCGGCTGGGGCTGACCCCTACCGGTGGGTGGCGCGCCGCCCGCCGGGCATCGCGTCCCACAGCTCCGGGACCCAGCCGCCGGGGTCGCGACGCAGCACGACCCGGCCGGTGTTGGGGACCGGGCGCTCGCGGCCGTAGGTGACGTCGGGGTGGCCGGGTCCGGAGCCGTCGTGCCCGCCGAGCAGCGCCAGCGACAGGATCCGGATCGCCGCCCCGTGGCTGACGACGACGACCGCCCCCTCCGTCACGCCGGAGGTCACCGCGGCGAGGTCGGGCAGCGCCCGGCCCCACACGTCGCGGGCGGACTCGCCGCCGGGCATCGCGCGGTCGACGTCACCGTCCCACCAGGCCTCGAAGACCTCGTCGAACGCGGCGCGGGCGTCGTCGCCCTCCTGGCCCTCGAGGTCCCCGACGAACACCTCGTGCAGGCCCTGGAGCAGCTCCACCTCGCGTCCGAGCGCGCGGCCGATCGGGGCGGCGGTCTCCTGCGCCCGGGTCGCCCGTGACGCGTACAGGCCCTGCACGGGCCATCCGGCGAGTAGCCCGGCGACCTCCTCGGCCTGCGCGTGACCCAGCTCGTCCAGCCCGGGGCCCGGCAGCGCGGTGTCGAGGCGGTGCCGCACGTTCGACGGGGTGCGGCCGTGCCGGACCAGCACCAGGCGCAGCGCGCCGTCGTCCGGCGGGACCTGCGCGATCCGGGTGCCGGTGCCGACGGCCGCGAAGGAGGCGGCGCCGTCGTGCTCGTCGTCGGTCTGGTGGCTCACGTGTCGGCTCCCCGTCGGACCGCGGCGAGCCAGCGCTCGGACGCGGCGTAGTCGTCGGCGGTGGCGACACCGAGCGCCGCCACCGGGCTCCCCACCCCGGCCGCCGGGGCGTCCGGTGCGGGATCGGATCGCGGGAACGACCCGAGATAGATCAGCCGGTCGCAGCGACGGTGCAGTGCGGCCAGGGCCTCTCCCATCGCCGGGTCGGCGACGTGGCCCGAGCAGTCCAGGTGGAACCAGTACTCGGCGTGGCGGCCCTTCACCGGGCGGGACTCGATCCGGGTCAGGTCGATGCCGCGGACGGCGATCTCGGTGAGCAGGCCGAGCAGGGTGCCGGGGCGGTTCGTCGTCGTCGCGGCGAGGGTGGTGCGGTCCCAGCCGGTCGGCGCCGGCGGCGGGCCGGGGCGGGTCAGCAGCACGAAGCGGGTGACGGCGCCCGCGTTGTCGGCGATGTCGTCGGCCAGCACCTCCAGGCCGTGCTGCGTGGCTGCGAGCGGGGCGGCGACGGCGGCATCGACCTCACCCCTGGCGGCCTGGGCCGCGGCCTCCGCGGTGGAGGAGCTGACCCGGACCTCGGCGGCCGGCAGGTGCTCGGCGAGCCAGCCGCGGGTCTGGGCGATGCCGTGGCCGTGGGAGGCGACCGAGCGGATCGCGTCACCCGTGGTGCCCGGGCGGCCCATCAGGCAGAACCGGACCGCGATCCGGGCCTCACGGGCGATCACCAGCGGCGGATCGGCGACGAGCCCGTCGAGCACCGGCGGGACGGCGCCCTCGACGGTGTTCTCGATCGGCACGCAGCCGGCGTCGACGGAGCCGTCGCGGACCGCCGCCAGCACCGCGGGGGCGCCGGGCAGCGGCACGAGCTCCGCGCCACGCGACTCGGGCAGGGTCAGCAGGGCCTGCTCGGTGAACGTGGCGTGCGGCCCCAGGAATCCGATCCGCATCCGATCCGTCCTGATCAGTCCAGCAGTCCGAGGGCGACGAGGTCGGCGATCGGGACCGGCTCCGGGTCGACGCCGCAGCGCGGCAGGACGGTGCGGACCTGCTCGACGGCGGCCTCGGGCAGCTCGTCGAGCTCCCGGGCGAGCTTCTCGCCGTCGGTGCAGGCCAGGGCCTCCTCGGCCGGGTCGGGCGAGGCGCTGACCCCGGTCATCCGCGCGACGGCGGCGATCAGGTTCAGCAGGCCGTGGCGGCCGCGGGGCGTCGACGCGGACGGGTCCTCGCGGACGATCCGGTCGATGCCCTGGGCCGAGATCCCGCCGGTGCCGCTCTCCAGGCCCGCCAGCAGGAACTTGTGCACGTCGACGATCTCCGGCACGTCGGAGGCGCGCGGCCCGCCGAGCCGGATCTTCGGGGTGCAGCCGTGCTCGGCGACCCTGCGGACGGCGGCGAGCCAGGCGAGCGTGCCCTCCTCGTCCCCCTCGACGGGGCGGCGCGGCTCCACGACCGGGGTCACCTCGTCCGGCACGAACTCCGAGACGCGTTCGAGCCAGATGCCGTCGACGTCCGGCGGTGCGGCGCACTCGACGGTGCTCGGGGTGAGCAGGCTGGAGCGGGAGAACACGGTCGACAACGCCTTCGGCACCGCACCCAGCCCGGTGTCGACGACGAGGGCCAGCTCCGCCGGCCGGCTCGGCGCGGAACGGGCGAGCTCGGTGACGACGGCGGGCAGCTGCGACGCGGGGCAGACCAGCCGTCCGACGAGGCCTCCGTAGTGGCCGTCGCGGGCGGCGAGATAGCGCGACACGACGGCGTCGACGCCCGGTGCGACGGTCCTCGGCTGCAGCAGGCTGGTGTCATCGACCAGCGCAGCGAGCAGCGGACGGATCGGCCACGGGTCGGCTGAGGAACCCGAGGGCACGGTCATCACGCCGACAGACGCTAACGGTCGGGTCACGGCGCCCCCGCAGAGGGGGTTGCCCCCCCTGCGTCACAGGGCACTGGACAGGCGACACTGCCTACTGCTTAGGTAAGGGTTACCTAATCGGAGGTGAGAGTGGGAACGACCCGAGTGCGCCGCCCCCCGACGCCCGCCGTCGCCGAGCGAGCCCGCAGCCTCGTCACCCGTGGTGGCCGCGCGGCACTCGTCGGCACCGGCGAGCCGGAACCGTGTGCGCCGCTGATGCACCACACCTGGCCGGACGGCACGACCGACCTGCTGCTGCCCGACGACCACGTGCTCCGCGAGCGCGCCCGGCTCACCCTCGACGGGCTCCCGGTGATGCTCGAGCTGACCGGCAGCACGCCGGTGCCGCTCGACGAGCCGGTCCGGGAGCTGCTGTGGCTGGTCGGGACCCTGCAGGAGCCGGACCCGACGACCGGCCGGGAACGGGCGCTGCGGCTCGCCGAGAAGGCCCCGCACCCCAACCTCCTCGACGCCGGGCGCGGCGCCACCCTGCTGCGGCTGCACCCGTCGTCGGCGGTCTACTCCGACGCCGAGGGCTGCGCGCCGGTCTCGCCGACCGAGCTCGCGGCCGCCGAACCCGACCCGTTCTGCCGGGTCGAGCAGGTGTGGCTGGAGCACCTGGACCGGGCGCACCCGGAGATGCTGTGCGCGCTGCGCCGGCACCTGCCCGACGGGCTGGGGTTCACCGGCGGCCGGGTCCGCCCGGTCGGCGTGGACCGCTTCGGGCTCCGCGTGCGGGTGCCCACCGCGACCGGCACCCAGGACGTGCGGCTGGCGTTCTCCGCACCCGCGGACACGCCCGAGGAGCTGCAGCGCCGGTTCGCCGAGCTGGTGGGCTGCCCGGCGGCCGGGGGCCGCTGAGCCGGGCTCAGGGACCGGCGGGTGCCAGGTGCTCGGCCTGCACCTTCCGGGTCACCTTCCGCTCGGCGACGAACGACGCGACCGGGATGGTTCCCGCGGCCAGGATGACCACGGCGAACACCGGCTTCCACCGGCAGCGCTCGGCCAGGATCAGCGTGCACACGATGTAGATCATGTACAGGAAGCCGTGCACCATCCCGATCAGCGCGACCGGCCGCGGGTCGCCGAACAGGTACTTCGCCGGCATCGCGTAGAAGGTCAGCAGCAGCAGGCCGACGCCGGTGACCCAGGCGGAGACCCGGTAGGCCTTCAGAGCGGTCGCGACGGTCACGGGGTGGACTCCTCCCGGTGCCGGGCCGCCAGGCGGGCCAGCTCCTCGTTGTAGGCCCGCAGCTGCGGATCGGTGCTGCGGGGCGGGGCGGCGTTCGCCGGGCGGGACGTGAACGGCGACGGGCCGGCCGGGGGTGCCGGGACGGCGGGCTCGGCGGTCGACGTCGAGGCCGACGCAGCGGCCGGCTCCGAGG
>NZ_WWFY01000300.1:0-7402 GCF_009864975.1 Pseudonocardia sp. SID8383 | reverse complement strand
GGCCGAGGCGGGCCGCCCCGCCGACGCGATCGGCGCGGTGCTGCGGGTGAACCCGAAGCCGGGGGAGACCGCCGCCGACGCCGCCGCGCTGGTGCGCCGGGCGGCCACCGACACCGACGTCGACCACACCTTCGTCGACCTCATGTATCTGGCGGACGACACCGGCTCGGCGCTGGAGGCGGTCGAGGAGATCCTCGGCGCGGTGTGACCGGGCCCCGCTGGTTGACTGGGGTGCGTGGCAGACCTCGACGTGATCACCCGCGGGTACGAGCTCGTCGCGGCCCGGCCGGCGTCGCTGCTGGCCGCGCTGCTGGCCCTGACGGTCGTCGCGTGGCGGCCGACCTGGCGGCTGACGCGCACCGCGGTCACGATCGCCCACGAGGGCGGGCACGCACTCGTCGCGGTCCTGGTCGGGCGGGGCCTGGCCGGGATCCGGCTGCACGCCGACTCCTCCGGCGTCACGCACTCCACCGGGGCCGGGCGGGGCCCCGGCGTGGTCGCGATGTTCTCCGCCGGCTACGTCTTCCCGCCGCTGCTCGGCCTCGGCGGTGCGGTGCTGGTCGCGGCGGACGAGGCGCAGGCGATGCTGTGGATCGCGGTGGTGCTGCTGGCCGCGACGCTGCTGCAGATCCGCAACCTCTACGGGGGACTGGCCGTCGTCGCGACCGGTGCGGTGCTCGTGCTCGTCGCGCTGCGTGCCCCGGCCGATCTGCGGACCGGGTTCGCCGCCGCGCTGACCTGGTTCCTGCTGTTCGGCGGGGTGAAGGCCTGTCTGGAGCTGCGCCGCGGCCGTCGCGGGGGCCGGCTGCGCCACTCCGACGCCGACCGGCTCGCCGAGCTCACCCCGCTCGGCGGCGGGGCGTGGGCAGCGGTGTTCGTCCTCGTCGCGTTCGCCGCGACGCTCGCCGCCTGCTGGGTCGTGTTCGCTCCCGGCGGGGCGCCGGCCTGACAGCATGGGGTCATGGCAGAGGACTTCAACACCAGGGTGATCCGCGAGTTCCGGGAGAACGACGGCCGGGTCGGCGAGCCGTTCACCGGCCTGCCGATGATCCTGGTCCACCACGTCGGCGCGAAGAGCGGTGCCGAGCGGATCGCCCCGCTGCGCTGGTTCGCCGACGGTGACCGCTGGGTCGTCGTCGCCTCCGCGGCCGGCGCGCCGCGCCACCCCGCGTGGTTCCACAACCTGATGGCGAACCCGGACGTCACCGCCGAGATCGCCGACGGCGAGGGCGGGGTCGAGACCGTGCCGGTGCATGCGGCCGAGCTCGACGAGGCCGACCGCGACCGCGTCTGGGCCTGGATCAAGGAGAACAACGGCGGGTTCGCCGACTACGAGCGCAGGACCGACCGGACGATCCCGTTGGTGGGCCTCACCCGGCGCTGACCGCCGCCCGCGCTGTGTGAGGCCGGGGTGGGCGTGCGCGGCGCGGTGATGGCAGGGTTCGCAGTATGACGATCTCCCTCGAGCAGGCCCAGACCATCGCCGCCGCTGCCCTGGCCCACGGCACCGAGCAGGGCTTCAACCCGCTCACGGTCGCGGTGCTCGACCCGGGCGGCGCGATCGTCGCCCTGGCCCGCCAGGACGGCTCGGGCTTCCTGCGGCCCGACCTCGCCGTCGCCAAGGCCAGCGGTGTGCTCGCCCTCGGCATGACCAACCGCGCGATCGCCGCCCGCGCCGCGGACTCCCCGGAGTTCTTCACCTCGGTGGCGAACCTCGCCGGCGGCAAGATCCTCTCCGTGCCCGGCGGGGTCTTCGTCAAGGACGCGGCCGGCGCGCTGCTCGGCGCCGTCGGGGTGACCGGCGACGCGTCGCTCAACGACGAGGCCGCCGCCCTCGCCGGGATCGAGGCCGCCGGTCTGGTGGCCGTCACCGGCGCCGAGTAGTCCCGCCGTCCCGGAATGTGCCGCACCCCCGGGCGACGAGGTCAGCCCGGGGGCGCGGAGGGGACACGATCCTGCCGCCGAGGAAGGACCGTGCACGTTCGTGGTCGCGCCGAGGGGCGCAGGGTGACGCAGAGGGTCGCGCGTGGCCGGTGCCGTTCCGTGGACACCCGGGCGGTTTCACCGATCGGAGTGGACGGGCCGGTGCGACCCTCACTCCGTGTGACCTGGAACACGGTAGCTCTGAGTCAAGCATCCGCGTCCCGCCCTTGTCAACGAATCCGCGGACGCGGGCGATGAGATGATCTCTGCACCGATTCCGCGTCCGGGATGCTCCGAGCGGACCTGACCCCGAGCGGGGGTCGCATCCGTCCGCGGTGACCGCCTCGTGACGCGCCCGCATCCGGGAAGACCCCGACCGTGCGAACTCCGGCACCTGATGGTGGGGCAGGGGTGTCCTGCGATGTTTCCGTGACCGGCAGTGGTTAGCGTCGGCGACGTCCTACACGACATCGGGAACCGCGTGGTGCCGACGGCCGTACACCGGTCGCCGGACGGGCGCCTCCACGGTGCCGTTCGGAGCAGCCGGAGCGGGCCGACGTTCTCCCGTCTCCTGATCGCATCCGAACGGTGACCACCGGGGACGTTTCGCCACGACCCCCACGGGTCACTCGATGCCGACCGGTCAGATTCGGTTCGTCACGAACGGACCGTAAGCGAGGGAGACAGACATGGGCATCATCGCGTGGATCGTGCTGGGGCTGATCGCGGGCGCCATCGCCAAGGCCATCATGCCGGGCAAGGACCCGGGCGGCATCATCGTCACCCTGATCCTCGGTGTCGTCGGAGCGCTGCTCGGCGGCTGGATCGGCAGCGCGGTGTTCGGCGTCGGCCTCGGCGGCTTCTTCAACATCTCCACCTGGCTGCTCGCCATCGTGGGGTCGCTGATCCTGCTGGGGATCTACCGCGTGATCGTGGGCCGCAAGGTCCGCGCCTGACACGCGCGTAACACCCTCGTCGGCGCCCGCCCGGAGACTCTCCGGGCGGGCGCCGACGTATGTCCGGACCCGTCCGCCGGATGCCGCGCGGACCGCCGGTCGGCGCCGTACCGCAGCCCCGCGGGCCCGGCCCGTCGGACCGCGAGGCCCGTCGGGGAGACTGGGGCCAGTACCCGACCACCGATCTGGAGTTCTCGATGCCGCACGGGACCGTCCGCTGGTTCGACGCCGAACGGGGTTTCGGCTTCCTCGCCCCCGAGGACGGTTCGCCGGACGTGTTCGTGCACGCCTCCGAGATCGTCGGGGGCGGTGGCGCACCCGTGCTCCGGGAGGGCCAGGTCGTCGAGTTCGAGGTCGGCGAGAACGACCGCGGACCCCAGGCGCTGCGGGTGCGCGTCACGGCCGAGGCGGCCGACAGCGCCGTGGGCCTGCTCGGCACCGTCACCTGGTACGAGCCGGGGAAGGGATACGGCTTCGCGACCCCGGACGGCGGCGGCGCCGACATCTTCGTGCACAGCTCCGCCATCGTGACCGGCGGCGTGGTCACCGAGGGCCAGCGGGTGGCCTTCCTGGTCGTGGAGGGCGAGCGCGGCCCGCAGGCCGGGAACCTGATCCCGCTCGGGGCGGAGGTCGGCCCGCCCGCCGTGGACGACACCGCGGACGACGCCGACGGCACGGTCGCCTGGTACGACGAGGACAAGGGCTTCGGCTTCGTCACCCCCGACTCCGGCGGCGACGACGTCTTCGTCCACGCCCGGGCCCTGGCCGAGGGGCTGACCTGGCTCGCGGAGGGCGACCGCATCGCCTTCGAGGTGGCCCAGGCGGAGAAGGGCCCCCAGGCCCGTGACGTGCATCTGGTCCGGAGCGGTGAGCCCTCGACGGCGCCGAAGCGGTCGGCGCCCCCCGCGGGGCCGTCGTCGCGCGAGGTTCCCGCACGGGGCGGCGAGGGCGTCGTCGTCCGCTACGACGAGGACCGCGGCTTCGGGTTCATCTCCCCGGATGCCGGCGGGGACGACCTGTTCGTCCACGTGTCCGTGATCCGGGACGCGGAGCCGCTGCAGAAGGGCGACCGTGTCCGCTACGCGGTGCGGCAGAGCGACCGGGGCCCGCAGGCCGACCGCGTCGAGCGCCTCTGACGGGGCGGCCGACGACCCACCGGACGCGCCGAGGCCCGGCTCCCTGACGGGGGCCGGGCCTCGGTGTGACGTGGGTCAGTTGTGGATCACACGTCGTAGTACAGGGCGAACTCGTACGGGTGCGGGCGCAGCCGCAGCGGGTCGATCTCGTTCTCCCGCTTGTAGGAGATCCAGGTCTCGATCAGGTCCGGGGTGAACACGCCACCCTCGAGCAGGTAGTCGTGGTCCTGCTCCAGCTTGTCGATGACCGCACCGAGCGAGGCCGGGACCTGCGCGATGTCCTTGGCCTCCTCCGGCGGAAGCTCGTAGAGGTCCTTGTCGATCGGCGCCGGCGGCTCGATCTTGTTCTTGATGCCGTCGAGGCCGGCCATCAGGATCGCCGAGAAGGCGAGGTAGGGGTTGCCGGACGAGTCCGGGCAGCGGAACTCGACGCGCTTGGCCTTCGGGCTGTCACCGGTCAGCGGGATGCGGATGCAGGCCGAGCGGTTGCGCGCGGAGTAGACCAGGTTGACCGGGGCCTCGAAGCCCGGAACCAGGCGGTGGTAGGAGTTCACCGTCGGGTTGGTGAACGCCAGCAGCGACGGCGCGTGGTGCAGCAGGCCGCCGATGTAGTAGCGCGCGGTGTCGGACAGCCCGCCGTAGCCGGACTCGTCGTGGAACAGCGGCTGCCCGTCCTTCCACAGCGACGAGTGCACGTGCATGCCCGAGCCGTTGTCGCCGAACAGCGGCTTCGGCATGAAGGTGGCGGTCTTGCCGTTCTGCCATGCGACGTTCTTCACCAGGTACTTGAAGAGCATGACGTCGTCGGCCGCACGCAGCAGCGTGTCGAACTTGTAGTTGATCTCGGCCTGGCCGGCGGTGCCGACCTCGTGGTGCTCGCGCTCCACCTCGAAACCCGACGCCTGCATCGCGGTGACGATGTCGGCGCGCAGGTCGGCGTAGTGGTCGACCGGCGGGACGGGGAAGTAGCCGCCCTTGTAGTTGACCTTGTAGCCCAGGTTGCCCCCGACCTCCTCGCGGCCGGTGTTCCACCAGCCCTCCGCGGAGTCGATGTGGTGGTAGGCCTGGTGCGGGTCGGTGCCGAACCGGATCGAGTCGAAGACGTAGAACTCGGCCTCGGGCGCCATGTACGCGGTGTCGGCGATGCCGGACGCGGCCAGGTACTCCTGGGCCTTGCGGGCGACGTTCCGCGGGTCACGGGAGTAGGGCTCGCCGGTGATCGGGTCGTGCACGAAGAAGTTGATGTTCAGCGTCTTGTGCTTGCGGAACGGGTCGAGACGGGCGGTCGTCGTGTCCGGGTGCAGTGCCATGTCGGACTCGTTGATCGCCTGGAAACCGCGGACGGAGGAGCCGTCGAAGGCGGCGCCGTTCTCCAGGAGGTCGCCGGCCGTCTTGGCGGGGACGGTGAGGTGCTGCATGACGCCGGGCAGGTCGCAGAACCTGATGTCGACGTACTCGACCTTCTCGTCCGAGATGTACTTGAGTACCTCTTCGGCGTTGCTGAACACTCTCTGGGCTCCTTCATTCGCTGGTGGAGATCGTGGGTGACGGTAGGAGTGGCGTGTTGCTCACCCATCACTCACCTGTTTCACCGACGTTAACTGACCCGACCGCGACATCGATCACGTTCGTCATCGGTGTCCGGTCCGGTCCCGCTCGGTGGTGCGGCTACGGCGCCTACGCTAGAGAGCATGGCCCGTTGGATCGAGTCCTGGCTCCCCGGTTCATCCGCCGGGGGCTCCGCCCCGGCCGGACACCCCGGCGAGCGTTTCGGGCTGCCGGCGACCGGTCACTACTCCGTCGCCGGGTTCGGCCGCCGGGTCGCCGGCGTCTGCCTCGACTGGTTCCTGTCCTACCTGCTGGTGCTACTGGTCGCAGGGGTCGACGCGCTCGGCACCCCGGAGTTCAGCTGGTGGGTCCTCGGGACCTGGTTCGTGATCACCGCGCTGTCCGTGTCGGTGCTCGGCACGGCACCGGGGCACCTCGCGCTGGGGATGCGGGTCGCGCGCACCGACATGGCGACCCACGTCGGTGTCCCGCGGGCGCTGCTGCGCACCGCGATGATCGCGGTGGTGCTGCCGCCGTTCCTGCGTGACACCGACGGCCGGGGCTGGCACGACCGCGCGAGCCGCACGGTCGTGGTGCGGGTGCTGCGGGGCTGAGGCCCGGCGGCTCAGGCGCTCGCCGGGGGCGCGCCCAGAACCGATGCCCGGGTGCCCGCCAGGTGCACCCGGAGCACGGCCACCGCGCCCTGGCGGTCCCGGGCGCGCAGCCCGGCGAGCAGCTGCCGGTGCTCGGCGACCAGGCGCTCGGCCCGGCCGGGGAAGCGGCCGCCCAGTGCGCCCATGTTCATCCGCAGCTGCCGGTCACGCAGCGTCCCGTAGACCTCCAGCAGGATGCTGCGGCACCCGGCCCGCACCAGCACGGTGTGGAACTGGCGGTCGGCCTCGACGAAGGCGAGCTCGTCGCGCGCGGCCACGGCGGCGAGCTGGTCCTCGATCGCGGCGTCCATCGCGGCGGCGATGTGCTCCAGGGTCTCGTCGTCGACCCCCACGACGGTGGCGATCGCGTGCGACTCGATCACGTCGCGGGCCTCGACGACGGCGTCCACCTCACCGGGGGAGACCGGCACCACGAGCGCGCCGCGCTTGGGGTAGAGCTTCAGCAGACCCTCGGCCTGCAGCTGCAGGAACGCCTCGCGGACCGGCGTGCGGCTCAGCGCGAGCGGCCGCGCGACCTGACCCTCGCTGATCAGCTCGCCCGCGGGCAGGGAGCCGTCGAGGATCCCGGCCTTGGCGAACCGGTACGCCCGTTCGGTGGCGCTACCGCTTGCCCGTGACCCGTCGTCCACATCCGAAATGATGCCTGAACACGTCCGGCCCGGGTTCGCGAGGCTTGCCCACCCCGGTCGACATCCCTACCGTTCCCCTCCAGGAATGCGGCATAGATGCAAGATGGATACCGGGAGGACCGGGTGATCCTCGCTCACGGTGCGGCGCAGGACCGGGGTGTGACGACGCTGCTCGACGACCTCGTCCGGCGCACGACCAGCAGGCTGGGCGGTGGTGGCGGCACCGTCGCGTTGCTGGGCGACCCGGCACCGGTCGTGCACCGCGATCCCCTGCCCCCGGTGGAGGACGTGCTGGCCCGCCTGGTCCGGGAGCCCCGCACCCTCCTTGTGGAGGGGGACGGCCCCGGCACACCGGACGTGCTCGGAACCCCCCTCTGGTGGGACGACGAGTTGCTCGGAGCCTGTGCTTTCGGTGGGGGTGGACGCTTCCGCGATTCCGACGTCGCCGCGGTCGAGGGGTTCGCCGAGCAGGCGGCCGTCGCGGTGATGGCGGCCCGGCTGCTCGCCGACGTCCCGGCGGTCGCGACCGCCCCCGC